>JBFYKS010000293.1:0-11760 GCA_041305785.1 Methanoregula sp.
TTCTGGATCCCTGAGCGGAAGATGACCCGTGCAGCATCGTTGATGTCCATGTCGGGATCGGCAACGATCAGCCGGTCGGACATCACTTCCCGGACCGGTGTGTCGGGCTGGATGAAGAGGAGATCGCGGGCAGACACATAGCCTACGACCGTATCCTTGTCAACAACCGGGAAGCCGTCATGGAGGGTCTTTTGTATCTTATCGATAACGTCTTTTGCCGTGCCGGAGATATCGACGCTGACAACATCGTACGTCATGTAATTCCGGACCCGTTTCTTGTCCATCACTACAGCTTAGCCGCCCCGGGCACTAAAAGACATCGGTAAAAAAAGAATGCAGGGGATCATTCGATCTGAATGCGGGTCTTTTGGGAGCCTTTTGCTTTTTTCAGGATCACTTCCAAAACCCCGTTTTTGAAACTTGCCCGTGAATTTTCTTCCATAACATCCGCAGGCAGCGCAACGATCCTGCGCATGGAGCCGGATACCCGTTCGCGGACATAGTAGCCTTCCATCTTCTCTTCCGTCTCCCGGTTCCGCTCGCAGGCAATCTCAAGCGCCCGCGGGTTGATGAGATTGAGTGTAACGGTCTCCTTCTCAACACCCGGGAGATCGGCAACAACAATCACCTCATCCTCATGTTCCCGGACATCGACCCGGAACTCCCCGCGGATGGCCGGGATCATCCGGTCGCCGGTACCACCGGGCAGGAGGAACTGGTTACCGGCCGCGTTCTGGTGGAAGAAGTGATCCAGTTCCGCCCGCATCTCCTCCATCTCGCGCCACATCGATTCGAATGGATAGCGTCTCCAAACCATGGTATTCCCTCCGATTTTTCATCCCCGCTCACCCTGATCGGGGGTAACCTTACGTTACTCATTACTATTAATAAATTTTACTCTCCCGTGCCGGTAATTCGGAATAGTTTATGACACCGGGATTCCGATGTAATAAGGAGGAACTAAAAAAATGGGTGAAAAGAAGAGAAAAGAAGCAGAGGTTGCCCGGTGGAAGAAGGTTCTTGTTGTGGGAGCCTGCGTTCTTTTCGTGGTGCTGATGATTGTGTCGGGCATGGGATACAGCTGGCTCTCGATGTTCAGCTCGGTCAAACCCGGCCAGGCAGTAGAAGTGTCGTTTACCTTGTATGACGATGCCGGAAATCCGATCCTCACCTCAGAGCAGGACATCTATACCAAAGGAATCGGTGAGGGACGGGCAGTTCTTGGGGCACAAACGATAACCCTTGTTGCAAACCAGAGCCTGAACATCGATTATTATCCGGTAAATGCCTATATCCCGACCACCGGCGAAGTTGCGGTCTTTGGTCTCACTGCACATGAGTTCGATGCCATCAGTTCTGCCCTTGTCGGCATGAAAACAAACGAACGAAAGACCCTCACGGTTCTCCCGACAGCAGAGCTTGAAAAATTCAATAGTATCGAGGATCTCGAGGACTCCGGTATCGGTATTGCAAATTTCACGACCGGCGATGTGCTGGGTATGACCGTCTATGGGTTCACCGAGCAATTCCCGACCGTGAACTCTACCCCGACTGCATATCTCCGCCTTGGAGAGATTACCCGGAAAACCTCTTCCGGCATCGTTGTGGACGGGAACTATCCCCGTGTGGATATCCGCGTTGTCAATTTCGGCAGCAGCTGATCTCCCACCCATACCCTGTTTACAATTCGCGGTTCATTCCCATGCATGACACTGCGGGTACTCTGCTTTTTCCAGCCGGGCTGTATGGGATGCATGGAACAGGAAGCGATCAATAGTGAGGTATTCCGGTCATTGCAGATCCCCATCGAGGAGATCGATGCAATGAAAAACCGGCAGTACATCAGTGAATTCCAGTTGAAGGCAACCCCGACTATCCTAATTTTGAAGGATGGAAAAACGGTTGAGCGGTTTGAAGGGGTTGTCCACGCAGAACAGTTTGAAGCTGCGCTGAAAAAAAATCTATAGGCGTGTCCCGTAGATCCGCTTGATCCGGTGGGCGATCGCCTTCCATCCTTCCTTTCGCATGAGCGGGCCGTCCCGGAGCTTGAGGTGGGAGATCTTGAACCGTTTTCCTGAGACCACGTACATCTCGCTCACCACGAACTCCTGTTCGCCATCGCATTCCATGTAGACGGGGATCGTCTTTCTCCCGTCATGGATGGAGATCTTGACGACCACCTGCTCGATAGCCCGGGTCCAGAGCGCGGTGATATCAGCGGCTATTGCGCGCTGCACCCGCTTGTCCCCGCATTCGATGGAGGTGACTTCGACACCGAATACCTCCTCGCCGCATTCAGCGACAAGGTGATCTCCGGCATTGCATTCATCTTCTTTTGCAAGCTCGATTGTGCAGACCCGGGAGGTTCCTTCGCGGGAGACGATTGCCTTGATCATGAGGGCCTGGGGTTCGCGTTCTTTTGGGATCCGCTGGTGGTGACCGCAGGTTGTGCAGCGGATGAGCACGTCACGGGTCTCGGCGACCACTTCGTGCTCGGTCTCGTCTTTGCACTCGGGGCAGTTGGCGGTGATAAACATTAAAATATGAATGGCAACCCTCACCTAATAAAGCATGGAGGCGCAGGAGACAATCCGTGCCCGGGGCCACCCGCTGGTCCTCGGTACCCACCCGACAACGTTTGAAGTGACCGCCGAGGATCACTTAACGATAAACGGCAACTGCATCATCGGGATCGCGGCGGATAAGGGTTGTTTGGGACTCTCGTCCGCGTTCAAAGCGGTGCTCGCGCATGACGAAGCAGTCCTGGTTACCCGGCTCGATTGCGGGGGTGTTGTTGCAGAAGTACGTTCCCGGGGTTCTTCGCAGATGATGCTGAACCACCCGGCAGATATGGTCTGGCGCAGGAGTGCGTTTGTCTGCGGGCGGACCATCGGCATCCTGTCAGATGCCGTAGCCCTGACCCTTCCCCGGGATCTTATCGCCAATCTTGTATTGGGAACAGAGATGACCGTTACCCTGACTGTTACGCGTCCCGGCTCAGTGTCGAAATTTTGAGTTCGGCCTCGGCAAGCAGGGTCTCGCACTGCTTTATGATGATTGCACCCTGCTCGTAGAGTTTCATGCTCTCGTCAAGGCTGGTATTCCCGTCTTCGATCCTGGTGATGATCTCTTTCAATCGCTCAACTTTTGTCTCATATGTTTCTGTCATGATCCACACGCTCCACGCTCACCTGGCTGCTGCCGTCGAAAAACCGGATCTTCAGCCGGTCGTCTTTTTTTAAGGCACCGGCACTTCTCACCAGTTTTCCTTCTTTTTCTGCAATACAGTATCCCCGTGACAGGATCCCGAGCGGGCTTGCGGCTTCAAGCGCTGCCTTCATCCCCGCGAGGAGGAGCTGTTCCCGTTCAATCCGGGTAGCGCAGGCCCGGTCCAGCCGGTCGGCAATGTCAGCGGCATACTGCCGTCGTTCCCCGATCTTCCGGATAACCTTCTGCGGGCGGAGCCGGTCCCGGAGCCCCTGTATCTCTTCGCGTGCCCATGCCACCCTGCCCTGCAAAGCCGTGTCAATACGGATCTTCTGTTCCTGCAACCGGTGGAGAAGGGCCGTTTTGTCAGGCACTGCCAGTTCGGCAGCAGCAGAAGGGGTTGGTGCCCGGACATCTGCAGCAAGGTCAGCCAGTGTAATGTCAACTTCGTGGCCGATGGCACTCACAACGGGCACCGGGCAGGAAGCGATGGCATGCACCACATCCGGGTGGTTGAAAGGGAAGAGATCCTCAAAACTCCCGCCCCCGCGGGCAACAATGACCAGATCGACACGGCCGGCAACCCTACGGATCGCCTGCGCAATTTCACGGTGCGCTTCCTCGCCCTGAACGGCAGTTGGCGAGATGATGATCTCAAGCGGGTACCGCCGCGCCACAACATTCCGGATATCGTGGATGACCGCGCCGGTCTCTGAGGTGACCACCCCGATCTTTTGCGGAAATGCCGGAAGTTCCCGTTTGCGATCCGCGGCAAAGAGGCCAAGAGCCGCAAGTTCCTTCTTCCATTGTTCAACCAGGAGGTACTTCTCGCCAAGCCCGGCCTTCTCCATGGCTTTGACCTGCAGCTGGTAAGCCCCGTGGGGGGCATAGAGCGTCACTGATCCGGAGACTATCACCTCCATGCCTTCCTCGGGAGTGAACGGGAGCCGGTCGGCATCCGACCGCCACATCACGCACTTGACCACCGCGGCAGTGCTTCCGCCCCCCTTCTCGGATAAGGAGAAGTACCGGTGCCCCCGCCCGTGGTGCTTGTAGTTGGTCACCTCCCCCCGCACCCGGATATCCAGGAGCCGTGGATCATCAAGGAGTTGCTGGATGATTGCCGAGAGCTCGGAGACCAGGAGGGGTGCTGTTTTCCCCCCGGTGGATTCAACCGGGGTATTGAACCAGTCCATCAACAACTATTAGGACAAAACCGCATATCAAGTAGTACTGTCATGGTCTCGTTTGCCGTATCCAGTATGTTCTTCCACGAATACACGACGCCGGAGATCTTCGGTTTCGTCTCCCGCGCGGGTCTTGACGGGATCGAGTACTGGATCGAGACCCCGCATTTCTGGCTCCGCGATCTTCCGGTCAATGAAGTTTTGGCCTGCAAAAAGCAGCATAAGGAGATCCCCAACCTTACGGTCCATAGCCCGGTCCTTGACCTGAATCCCTGTTCCATCAACCCGGATGTTGCGGAGGTCTCGATACAGTATGCGGTGCAGTCGGTTGGGATTGCCGAACAGCTTGGCGCCCGGGTACTCACCCTCCATCCGGGCCGGCGTACGGCAAAACGTCCCCCGGGAGAGGCCGATGCGGTACGGTTTGAAACCTATATTTCCGCACTCCGGGACGCAGCAATGAAAAATTCCCTCAGGATCAGCATGGAGAACATGGAGCCGGCCATAAACTCGCTGCTCTGTACTCCAGAACGGGTACGGCAGCTCCTCGATGATGAACCGTGGCTCTTCTTCACCCTCGACATTGCCCATGCACTGGCAGTTTCTGATGAGGAACCCGCCCGGTATATCGAGCTCTGCCATGACCGGATTGCAAATGTCCATATCAGCAATAAAGAGGGCAGAGTCCTGCACCTCCCGCTTGACCGGAGCCCGGTGATGGCGGGCGTTATGCAAAATTTACGGGATGTTGGGTATAATGGTCCCCTGACTCTTGAGATTGACGATCTCAATATCTTCCCGCCTCCCTCTGCGGACGAGAAGATTGCCATTCTTGCACGCGACCGTGCCTTCATGGCGGAATGCATGGATCAGGCGCTGGTTTTATAAAATATGTTCCCGAATATACTGGTACCTTTCCGGCGAAACCGTATATCGTGCACCCGCACGTTGTGAATCACAATGATGGAAAACGCTCTTACTATCTTCCTTTTCATTCTCTGTATCATCCTCTCCGCATTCTTCTCGGCTTCCGAGGTTGCCCTGATCGCCATGACCCGGGCAAAGGTGAGGACGCTGGTCAATGAAAGCCGGCCCGGTTCGGCAGCGCTTGCGATCCTCAAGGAATCGCCCGAGCATCTCCTGATAACGATCCTTATCGGGAATAATATCGTCAATGTTGCGGCTGCGTCCCTTGCTACTGCGGTTGCCATCCGTATCTTCGGGGACATTGGTGTGGGGATCGCGACGGGCTTTGTCGTGCTCGTCCTTCTCTTCTTTGGCGAGATCGGCCCCAAGATCTATGCAGCACGGGCTACGGACAGTTTTGCCCTGACGATTGCCCCCGTCATCCTGGCCCTCTCCCGCTTGTTTACTCCCATCATCTGGCTTATTATTAAGGTAAATCCACGGTTGGGGAGCGGCAGGGACTCGTCTGAACCGGCCGTGACCGAGGAAGAGATCAAGGAATGGATCGATGTGGGGAAGGAAGAGGGGACGATCGAGCAGGACGAGCAGGACATGCTCTACTCGGTGCTCGAGTTCGGGGACACGATCGCCCGCGAGATCATGACCCCCCGGGTTGACGTCATCCTTATTGAGGATACGAGCAGTTTTGAGGACGCGATCCGGATCTTCAATGATACCGGTTTCTCCCGCATCCCGGTCTTTCACGACCGTATTGACAATATCATCGGGATCCTGAACGTGAAGGACATCTTCGCTGCAATGGTCTCCCGCAGGAAGGACTCGACCATCCGCGAGGTCATGTACGACCCCACCTTTGTTCCGGAAACGAAGAAGATCGACGACCTGTTAAAGGAACTCCAGGTCAACCGGGTGCAGATTGCAATAGTCATTGATGAATACAGCAGTTTTGTCGGGATCGTCACGGTCGAGGACATCCTTGAAGAACTGGTCGGTGACATCATGGATGAGCATGACCAGGAAGAGCCCGAGGTGCAGGAGATCGCCCCGGGCGTCGTTGTCGTGGATGCCCAGATGTGGGTCGTGGATGCCAACGAGCGGCTCTCCATCAACCTTCCCACCGACGAGTCCTACGAGACGATCGGCGGTCTTGTGATCGACCGTCTCGGTCATCTCCCCCTGCACCCGGGGGAGAAGGTGGAGATCCCCTCCGAGAACATCACGCTCTCGGTCATGCAGATGCATGGCCGGCGGATCGTCAAGGTGAAGATCCTCCTCCATGCCGCAACCAGTGCCGGCCGGAGAGCGAGTGGGGAAAATCCTGAAGGAGAGAGCCCATGACCCGGCGCATTGCCGTCCTTGCATCGGGCCGGGGATCCAATTTCCAGGCCATCATCGATGCGATACAGGCCGGTACGATTCCTGCCCGGTGCGTTGCGCTCATCACCGACAACCCGGAAGCGTATGCCATCGTCCGGGCAGAAAAGGCCGGCATTCCGGTGGTTATTGTCGATTATGCTTCCTTTGCGTCCCGGGAGCTATACGAGCGCGCCCTGCTCTCTGCGATGCAGCAGCAGGAAGCGGATCTCTTCGTTCTTGCGGGCTATATGCGCATCCTCGGGAAAGGCATTGTGCAGGCCTTTCCCCACAAGATGGTGAACATCCACCCTGCACTTCTTCCTTCCTTCACCGGGCTGCATGCCCAGCGGCAGGCAATTGAATACGGGGTGAAACTCGCGGGGTGTACCGTACATTTCGTGGACGAGCATCTCGACTGCGGCCCCATCATCCTCCAGCGCTGCGTTCCGGTGCTGGAGACCGATGATGAGGATTCGCTGGCAGAACGCATTCTTTATGAGGAGCACATCGCGTTTCCGGAGGCTGTCCGTCTCTTCTGTGAGGGACGGCTGGAGATCGTGGGGCGGAAGGTCAGGATCCGGAATTAAATGCAGTTCTTCGATCAGCGTCCACCACGATAGTATAGGGCGTCCCTGCCGGGCCGGTGACCGTTGTCCGAAAGATTCGTTTTTCCCCGCCGGTCATGTACAGGGTTGTGGTGGATCTCCCCGCAATGGATTTTTGCGATGCGTTCAGCAGTTTTGTACAGACAATCACATTTCCGCTCGTCCCTTCATTGACGATCGTTGTATCCACCAAAAAAACCAGGCTGCCGGTTCCTGAAGGGGAGACCCCTGATAATTGCACCTGGGAAATGACTGGCGTGGGAAACCCCTGGCAGTATGCAGGGATTATTACGATCAGGGTACCGGTCAGGACAAGGGCAAGCACCAGTGCCAGGCACCGCCGGTATTGCAGCAACAGCATTATCCTGTTAAAGGAATTATCGGAGGGTTTATTAAATCATTTCAAATGGTTTTCTCCATCCCTACAGGCTGGCATCCCCCCCGGCCGGGACGGTTGCACGGGTATACCCCGATGTTTATCACCCGGGACGCTGATACATCTGCACAATCTCTCTTGAACATTCCCCGTGTATGAAACCGCGATCGAAAAAACCCGATGCAAAACAGATCTCCCGCGAGCGCGTCGCCGTGCTCTTCCGGCAGGCTGAACTGGCATTTGCCGACCACCCGGAACGGAGCAACCGTTACGTTGAGCTTGCACGGAAGATCGCCATGCGGCAGCGGATCCGGATCGACCGGGAGTACCGCCGCCGGTTCTGCCACCACTGCTCATCGTATCTCGTGCCGGGACAGAATATGCGGGTGCGGGTACACCGGGGAAATGTCGTGGTTACCTGTAAACTGTGCAATAAGATAACACGGTATCGTGTGGTGAGACAAAAACATGTCTGAAGAAACTGACCGGTCCATGCAGGACCTCAAACCGACCGTCTGGATCGGCAAGCAGGGCTGCACTGAGACGATGATCGAAGAGATCACCGCGCAGCTCAAGAAGCGCAGGCTGATCAAGGTGAAATGGCTCCAGAACACCGAAGTTGACCCGGAGGCAATCGCCCTGCAGGCAAAGGCAACCCTCGTCGAGGTCCGCGGGCGGACGATGGTACTGAAAGGGAGGGGCCCGGCTCTTTCGGCTACAGCCTCAAAGAGACCGGCACCACGAACCGCGCGGGAGACCGGCAGGATGCAGCGGGCAAAGAAGTGAGGTTCCTGCGGGTGTGGCACCACTCCTGCCTTTAGCGGGTTTAAAAAAAAGGGCATCAGGGTAACGGCCACCCACGGTTCCCCTGCGTTGTATCAGTTTTTTTAAATGGCGTTCACCTCTCCCGTTTTTTTTATCCGTCGGCCTTTCTGCCGCTGGAAATGTATAAGAACCCTCCTGACCAATTAGTTAAGACTGTTATTTCATTATCAACAGTAGAGGTATCAGATGACAACAGTATACGATGTCCCTCCGGACCACATCATCAGGCGGGTCGCAGAGGAGCTCAAGACGCGTAAGGAGATCGTTCCCCCCGCGTGGGCTGCCTTTGCCAAGACGGGTGTGCACAAAGAGATGCCCCCCGAAGACCCCGACTGGTGGTTCATCCGGGCAGCAGCAGTATTGAGACGCGTCTATGTCGACGGCCCCCTGGGCGTTGAACGGATGCGGAGTTTCTATGGAGGCAACAAGAACCGCGGTTCAAGGCCCAACGCGTTCCGCAAGGGCAGCGGCTCGGTTCTCAGGAAGTCCCTCCAGCAGCTCGAAGCCGCCGGTCTCATCATCCACGACAAGACCGGGCGCCGGGTCTCCCCCGCAGGCATGTCCTTTTTGGACAACCTCTCGCAGGAAGTCTTAAAGAACCCGCCGGCACCGGTACCCAAGCGCGTAAAGCCTGTAGTGGAAGAGCCCAAGAAGGCAGACTCCAAGAAGGGCGCAAAGGCCAAGGGTGGCGACAAGGCAGCGGCGGAAGGAGCCGAAGGTGCCAAGCCGACAAAGAAGGCCGGCAAGAAAGCAGATAAAGCAGAAGCACCCCAGTGAGGTTGTAGTATGGGAGATGACGAGCTAGCAGAACTCCGCAGGCGCAGGATGGCACAGCTGCAACAGCAGGCTGGCGATCAGCAGGGCATGCAGGAAGAGCTCGAACGCCAGGAACGGCAAAAGTCCCAGATCCAGATGATACTCATGCAGGTTCTCGAGCCCGATGCACGGGAACGGCTGAATACCATCAAGCTGACCAAACCCGATTTTGCCGGGGCGGTTGAGCAGCAGCTCATTGCGCTCGCACAGAGCGGACGGCTGCAGAAGAAGATAACCGATGCACAGCTCAAGGAGCTGCTCCGGCAGCTCGCGCCAAAGAAGCGGGATTACTCCATTACCAGAAGATAATGAAACTCGGAGTGCTCTACAGCGGTGGAAAGGATAGTTCCCTTGCAGCAATTCTGCTGGGTACGTATTATGAGGTCGAACTCAACACGTTCGTGTTCGACCCGCTCCGCCAGATCCCGCATCTTGAGGCTGCGGCTGAAGCATTGGGTTACCCCCTGAAAAAGAGGGTATTTGAAAAAGGAATGTTGAACGAGATGGCCGACATGGTGATTGCAAAGGGGTTTCCGAATGATGCCATCAATGCAGTCCATTTATCGGCGGTTGAATCGCTCGCGGGGGAGTATAACGTGGTCGGGGACGGCACACGGTTTGATGACCGGGTCCCGATGCTCACCCGTGAGGCGGTCCAGAGTCTTGGCAGCAGGACAGGGTGTTCGTACGTGCGGCCCCTGCTTGGCTTTGTCAGGCGCGAAGTCGACCGGCTGGCGGACCAGCTTCTTCTCGTAAAATACGGGGAGACGGGGACGATCCCAAACGGCGATTACGAAGCAGAGATCCGGGATGCGATCCGGGCCCGCGGGCTCGATCCTGCATCCCTGTTTCCGGCACATCACGAGCAGTCGCTTGTGGTTGGCAGGAAAGTCAATTAACTGGTGGATAACATGAGCAAATTAAGCAAAGGCAGGAAGATCCGGCTTGCAAAGGCATGCGACCAGAACCGGCGCGTGCCCCAGTGGGTAATGGTCAGGACCAAGCGCGGCGTAGTTGCGCACCCCAAAAGACGCAACTGGCGCAAGAGCACGTTGAAGGTGTGAGCCATGGCAGAACAGATGCAGGAGCACGTTTATATCATCCCCCTCCGGGATGCACGCAGGATGCCCCGCTGGAAGCGGGCTAACGGCGCGATCAAGGACATCCGGAACTATCTGGCAAAGCACATGAAGAGCGAGGATGTCAAGCTTGATCAGGGAATCAATGAGAAGGTATGGTCACGGGGCAGCTCAAAGCCGCCATCAAAGATCCGTGTCCGTGCCATGAAGATGGAGGACGGGCAGGTTCAGGCTGAACTTGCACCGGAATCATAAGATGGAACGCACGATCACGTTTGCAGGCGATCCGAACATCGGGGTATTTGCCCGGGTGATCGGGGATATCGTCATCATCCCCCCGGAATCACCGGAGGAGTTTAAAACCGCAGTACATGCGGCGCTCGATGCTGAAGTCATCGAGACCACGATCCAGGGGAGCACCATCATCGGTTCCCTGGTTGCCGGCAACAGCCGGGGAGTGGTGGTCTCAGGACTCGCAACCGAAGAGGAGATCGACAAGCTCGCGGAGCACCGCGAGGTCCTACTCTTAAACGAGTGCATGAATGCCGCGGGCAACGTGATCATGGCAAACGATTCCTTTGTCGCGGTTCATCCCGATATGCCCGTGGATATGGGAAAGGCCATCGCCGAGTTCCTCGGCGTGGATCTGATCTTCTTAACGCTTGGCGGGGTCAAGACCGTCGGCATGGCAGGCGTTGCCACCAATAAGGGGGTCATCGTGCACCCCCGGGCAACGGCTCAGGAGATCGCCCGGCTCGAAGCGGTGGCAAAGGTCCCCGTCGGGACTGGCACCATCAACATGGGCAGCGGGCTTATCGGCACCGGTCTTCTCGTGAACGAGAAAGGCTACATTGCCGGCAATGCCACGAGTGGTTTTGAACTGGGCAGGATAGAGGATGTATTTGGATTTCTGGAGTGAGATTTAATGGCAGCAGAGCAGAAGTTTGAAGTGAAAGGCACGTTTCTGATGGGCGAGGACTGGATGCCCTACACCAAGGTCATCGCGGCACCCAACGAGAACCAGGCAAAGGAGCGCACGTTTGCCGTCATCGGCAGCAAGCACAAATTAGCGCGCCGCTACATCAAGATCGATGCAGTCAAGGCAGTCATTGCCAAGTAAATTTTTTTCTCTTTTAATCGCGGGAATGCCCGGTTTTTTTAAGATTACCCGCATGGTATCTGGAAGCCGGTCTTATTCCCGAAAAAAGTGCTCCTGGTGAAACACGCATGAACGGGAGTTCACACCCGGATAATGAAAATCAGGAGTATTGGACAAAGGGATGGTCACCCGCCTCAGGGCCCCTCACGGGGCATGGTGGGGCAGATTACCGTACCAGGAATACCGCTCATTGAAGCCGCCGCGGGGCGCCCTTCGGGGCGGC
>JBFYKS010000294.1:0-3539 GCA_041305785.1 Methanoregula sp.
ATCCGGTACCTCAAGCGATACCTTCTCCCAGCCTTTCCACTTCATGGCAGGTGACCCGTGTATACCCGTATCCCCGGTGCAACGAACAATAACTGAACCCTGTTCCCCCTCAGGTGAGGAAGGAGATCAGGGAATATTGGCGATCGTGGCAAAGTCCTCTAAGTACAGCTGCTCCGGCCGGCTTTTCAAGATATCCTCCGGTAACACTTCAAGAACCCGTTCCACCCAGATCCCGGAGAGCATGCTCCCGGTGGATCCTTTCAGACAGTTGCGAACGGTCTTCCTCCGGTGGGAGAAGAGGGCCCGCACAACATCCGCGTAGAGCCGCCGGTCATTGATTTGAAAGATCGGTTCCCGTGGGAATATCTTCACGACCGTGGAATTGACCTTCGGGCGGGGGGAGAAGGCCTGCGGCGGGAGCCGGAAACACGTCTGGACTGCCGCGTAGGTCTGGACCATGATCGAGAGCCGCCCGCAATCCTTGGTCCCGGCCGGGGCGACCATGCGATCGGCAAACTCGGACTGGTACATCAGGACCGCGACCTCAAAGCCGGTATCCAGGAGCCGGAACGTGATCTTTGAGGAGGCAGAATAGGGAAGGTTGGAGACCGTAATGTCGAACGGCGGGATGGGGCACCGGGTGGCATCGCCATGCTGGAGAGCCAGCTGACCATTTGCAATTTCCGAAGAGAAACGATCGGCGAGCTGCTCGCAGAGGATGCTGTCCAGCTCGATTGCATGGACCTTTGCTCCACGGTCGAGCAGGGCACGGGTAAGAGCCCCGTTGCCCGGCCCAACTTCCAGCACCTGCCTGTCCTGCACATCAGCAAGATCGGCTATCCGGCTGATTGCGTGCGTGTCGATGAGGAAGTGCTGGTCGTGGTATGCTTTCATTTCGAGGTGAAGAGGTGATACTTGACGTCCTTGTCCTCGAGTTCCTCGAGGATCCGGGCCTGGATCATCTTCTCGGGATGGGGGAGGGATTTGATCCGCCCGCTGATGTCAGCAAAGCTCTCAAACGGCTTCCTGTTCCGCGCCTCAAGAATTTCCCACATCAGTTTCTTGCCGATGCCGGGAAGGAGATGAAGCATGTGCAGTTTGGGCGTGATGGAGATTGACTTGTTAAAGAACGTGATAAAATCCGCTTCCCGTGCCCTGACCACTTCCTCGATGATGAACGGAAGTTCACCCTGTGCCGTATGCGTGAGTTCGGCAAAGCCGATCCGGCGTTTCACGCGCTCGATCTTCTCGCGTTCGGCATCCCCGATGTAGACTTTCTCATGGAGATCGATGATAACACCGGCTTTTGGCACCAGCTCGAGGAGTTTGAACTGCTCGATTCCCATCGCCTGGACGAGGGGTTCGCGCTTAAAGGGGGGACGGGGATCGTCCGGGTGCCCTTTTAAGAGCACATCGAGTACGATCGCATTGACCTCTTTTTTTTCCGCCTTCATACAACCTCACCTCAGAAGTGGGTCATGACGAGTTCGACAATGTTGTCGAGCTCTTCAGGAGAGAGCGTATACCGTTCCTTGGCAAAGATTGCCCGCACTTCATCGCGGTTCTTTGGCATGAGATTGGTGATCCGGTAGGCGATCTCGGGCTTCATCTTCTCCATTTTGGAGAGTTGTGCCACAAGGTCTGCTGCTTTGTCGGGCGTTGTCTTTGCAAGCTGATTGGCATGCTCGATACTGCGCCGGAATTCGTAGGACATCTCCTTTTCAGCGGCGATCCGTTCAGACTCTACCCCCAAAAGGACACCACGCATCTCCGGAAGCGTGACCTTCTCTTCGCTAATTATACCCTTAACTTTCATGCCAATCACCTGACAGTGAATTTACTTTTGTGCTTTTAGATGTTGTGGTCTGGCGATGACGGTCTTGTCGGCGTCACCATCGCGGATGGTGAGCATCCATGCACGGCCGCGCTGGCCGATGACCGTCCCGGTCTTTCCGTGGAAGCGGCGGTGGGGCATGCCCTTCTGGATGCTGGGCTCGACAACTACGTGAACCCGGTCACCGATCTCGAACCGCTGGATAACCGAGGTTACCGGCGGGAGCCCGCGCTTTCTCAAATCTTTCTTGAACTTATACCGTGTCTTCTTTCGTGGACCATTGTGATGTGCCATGGTTTATTCTCCCTCCTTTGCTCCTTCCACCTGCGTTACGTCGAGGCTGGTGACGTGAGCCTTCTTTCCTAGGATCTCGGCAAGACTTGGGATGGTTCTGCCAGAGTCACCCGATACGAGTTCCTTGATGTAGAGGCCGGCTTCGCCCAGGACTTCAACAATAAATTTTCCGTCCTGCTGCCCTGCACACTCAATATCGAGGACCTTTCGCTCCCGGATCTTGTCTGCTCTCCGGTGGGCGACCCGTTCGGGCGTGCGCTGCTGTATTGTGACGCCCTTTAAGGTTTTTGTGGCAATCGCGAACTCATCCGCAGAGACTGCGCCGTCAACCTCGACCAGGATCCTGTATTTTTTATGCGCTTTGTTTGATTTAAGGGTTTCCACCTCTGCACGATCTGCCCAGCGGGTCAGGGCAACCGAAACACGTCCTTGTGCGGTCCGGTTTATCTCTGCTTCACGTGCGGCAAGGTCGATGGAACGTCTCTTTGGCTCGACAACTTCGAGAATGAACGGGCGGCCGGTGCCTACCATGCGGGCATCGATGTCTTCCCTCCCCGCGCCGTGCAGGACCGCATTGGTGGCCTCAAACGCGGCAATAACCGGCCGACCGATCAGTTCCTCAACAGAGTCCAGGTACTGGGCGCCGGTGAAGTTGCACTTCTCGCACCCCCTGCCCCGGCACTCCCGGCAGTCCCAGTGGGTCTGGGGGATGCCCCGTTCAAACTTCTGGTACCGCCCGTAGAAGAAGACCGAGTTGACCTGCACTTCCACACTGCCACCCAATGCATCGAGGATGATCACCACATCGGGTTTTTTGAAATCCACCACTTTTCCGGTCCGCGCCGAGACCGCCTTACCCACTTCCCGGTTCACTTCCGACTTGAAGGGTTCGGGGTCGGCAAGCGACAGGTCGCTCCAGACCATCTCCTCGTTCTCGGCAATGAGCGGGGGAACGCGGCAGCCGACCAGGAGCGTATTAAACTCAAGGTCTTTGACTGCTTCCACAACACGGTCTGCCCAGAGCGGGACATTGTCAAAGAAGTTCCCGCAGACCCAGCAGGTACCGGCATCTCTCTTGTAAGGGATGTTCGTTGCCAGCGCGTGGCTGATTCGCAGGCCCCGCCCGCGCTCGTCATTCGAAAGGCCAAAGGAGCGTTTCCCGAAGAAACGGCCCAGGCAGTGATCGCATATCCCGCCATAGGCAAGGATCGCCGTTACCGTCTCGTTCATGTCCATGATGCAGTTCTCCGGTCCAGTTCATTGAGTAATACCGTGATCGTGTGATCGGCATGCAGGCACTTTGGCCCTGCCGAATAGCGCGGGCAGTCACAGAGCAGTGCCTCTTCTGCCTCCGTAAAGTTCAGGTGGTCAGAGAGGATAAAGGCATCCGGAAGGTCCGCTGCCTTGCGGA
>JBFYKS010000295.1:0-2544 GCA_041305785.1 Methanoregula sp.
TTGATCCGCTCTTCAATCTCGTCGCGGTTCCCGCGGATGACAAAGAACGGAGAGCCGGCAATGACCCCTTCCAGGTTCGGGGCGGTCACCTTGATGCCCGAGGCCGCGGCAACTGACTTGACCCGTTCGAACCGGTCCTCGATGAGGATCTCCTTCATGGGCCGGGGTTTTAAGAGCGACCGGACCTTTGTCACGATCACGTCGCCCTGCGTTGCCACCGCGATCTCGTCGCCGATGGCCAGGGTGCCGTCGTACAGGATCACATCAAGGGTTGTCCCAAGGCCCCGCTCTTCCTTCACCTCAAGGACGGTTCCCGCGCCCGGGCCTTCGACCGCGAGCCTGAGCGCTTCGCCCATGTACCGTTGGGCAAGCCCGATCATGACCAGCAGGAGGTCCGGGATCCCCTCGCCGGTGTGGGCACTGATCGGCACGATGGCGAGGTTACGCTGGAAGTCGGAGACCCGGTCGAAACGGTCTGCCGAGAAGTCGAGCTCGGAGAGTTTTCCCACGATCTCGTAGGTCTTGTTCTCGATATCGCCTTTCACCCGCTCGTTCTGTTTTGCAAACGTTGAGAGAAACGACTCGTTCTCGTTCACCCGCCAGCCATGAATGCGATCCATCTTGGTTGCCGCGATGACAAAGGGCGTCTTGCAGTTCCTCAAGATCTGGAGTGCCTCGATGGTCTGGGGCTGGAACCCCTGGTTGATGTCAACGACAAGGATTGCCATGTCGGCAAGCGCCCCGCCGCGTGCCCGCAGCGTGGTGAATGCATGGTGCCCCGGCGTGTCGATGAAGAGGAGGCCGGGGATGTTGATCGACGCCTTGCCCATCGTGCCGCTCATGGTACGGATGGCATCGATGGGGACGATGGTAGCGCCGATATGCTGGGTGATGGCGCCCACCTCGGAGCTCACGACCGATGACCCGCGGATCCGGTCAAGGAGCGAGGTCTTGCCGTGGTCAACATGCCCCATGACACACACAATCGGCGTCCTGATAGTCGGGTTCTCCGCCATTTCACATCCCCTTATTAACGCTCACTGCCCTGATCGACCGGGTAAAAATCCCCGCATGTTCCTGTGCATACCCCGGCGCCGCGCCGGGTTCTCATTTCAGGACGATGTCTTCAGAGCCACCTGATATGTAATAGACGTCAGATCCTATTAATTGTCACCCTCCCGGCTGAGCGGTGACGCTCCCCCGGTATTACGGCTTGAGAGAAGAAGGTAACATTAATCACGGAAAAGTGCCAATATAAGCGGGCAATTTGCCGGGGTGGGGTAGTTGGTCATCCTAGAGGATTGTGGATCCTCCGACCCGGGTTCGAATCTCGGCCCCGGCCTCTTCTTTTCGTGAACCCTGTTCATGCTATTTTCCCGTTAGTTCGGTTGTTTCTCGTCAGCCTCAATCTGCCCGTCTTTGAGGTGAATGACCCGGTGGAAATACTCCTTATGCCATTCCTCGTGCGAGACCATGACGATGGTCTGGCCGAGCTCTTCATTGATGGTGCGGAACTGGTCAAGCACCGCCCGGGAGTTTGCCGTATCAAGGTTTGCACACGGCTCATCGGCAAAGAGGATGATGGGCCGGTTCACCATGCTCCGCGCAATCGCCACACGCTGCTGTTCGCCACCGGAGAGCTCTTTTGGCAGGTGGTCGAGCCGGTTCAAGAGTCCCACGATTGAGAGAACATCCGTGCTTGCCTGGCGGCACTCCGCGTCTGTTTTTCCCTGCGCCATTGCCGTGAGCATCACGTTTTCAAGAACGGTCAGTTCTGCCACCAGCGCATAGTCCTGGAAGATATACCCCATCTTCCGGAGCCGGTAATCGGTCCGCTCGTCATCGTCCAGGCCGGAAACATCGATCCCGTCAATTTCGATGGTGCCGGCCGTGGGATAATCGAGGAGCCCGAGCAGGTGGAGCATGGTCGACTTGCCGCTGCCGGAAGGCCCCATCAGCCCGATGAAATCCCCGCGGTGGATCTCGAAACTGACCCCCCGCAGGGCAGGGACTTCCACAACCCCGAGGTGGTAGGTTTTCCCAAGACCGGAAATTTTTATCATGTCATCCCCTCATTGCGGTAAGGATCTCTTCCCGTGCAATCTGCCATGCCGGGATGAAACCGGCAATGGCGGATGCAATAAAGAGGAGCACCGCGTTTGTTACGATATCTGCAAGGGTGAACGCCGGCCGTATGTCTCCATCGGGAAATACGATTGGAAACACGGAAAAATACCGGTCGAGAGCAAGGAGGATGAACAGGCCAAAGATGATACCCCCTATGGCAAGGATGATAACCTGGAAGACATAGCTGAAGGTGATGGTGGTCCGGTGGATCCCAATCGCCTTCAGGATCCCGATCTGCCGCCGGTTGTTCAGGGTCTTGATCATGATGACGATGAAGATGACCACGATGGCTATAACGATGCTGACAATCGTTGAAATGCTGTTGATAACCCCGTAGCTCTGAACGACCTCCGCAAAAGCTTTACCCAGCAGATCGTGCCAGGTCTTGATCTGCTCCTGGATGCCCATCCCGATGAG
>JBFYKS010000296.1:0-4329 GCA_041305785.1 Methanoregula sp.
GGGCCCAAAACCGATGGTCACCACGGGTTTGCCGGCATTCTGCTTGCAGAGCCGGTCGTGGACTTCGCCGCTGGTCTTGCCGGGCGGGGGGAACGTGAACTTATGGGCATGGATCTCTACATCAAGGAGGAAGAGATGGGCTTCGTTTTCCAGTACCCGCGGGACAACGTGGGGCATTGAGGCATTCATCTGGTCCTCGATCATCGCGTTTGCCCCGTCAACCAGCAGCCTGACCAGTTTCTTGTGGCGCTCCGTGTTGCCGGTGATGTTCAGGATGTCTTTTACAATCTCCCGACCGTCATTGAACCGGAGCCAGAACTGCTCGTAATCCAGTGCAAGGGCAATATCTTTGCAGTCGTCTTCAGAATACTGGTCGCTGATCAAGGAGAGGAAGAGGGCACGCTCAGGAGCCTCGCTCCGGTCGCCGACCCCGGCAACGGCCGGAAGGTGGCGGATGACGGGTTCGACTCCCGGATTTATCAGCCGGGCAACTTCGGTTCCGAGCATTCCGGCCGTGATGCCAAAGTCCCCGCCAACGTGATAGGGGTTAACGTGGGCCCTGACGTATTTGTCGATGGTCGCGTCCGGGTGGTGATGGTCGATCACCACCAGTTCGATATCATAGACACTGGCCACCTTGTACGCCGGTTCGTCCTCTTCGGTTGACCCGTTGTCCGTGAGGAGGATGAGCGGCATCTTCTGGCCGAAACGGATGTGATCCTTGAGCGCGAAATCGAGATCGCGGGTGATATCCTCGATCTCGTAGAACGGTGCCTTTGACGGGGCACGTTTGAAGAGATAGTAATCGGCATCAAAATCCCCGCCGGACTCTTTGATGAGGGAGATCACGGCCTGTTCGATTGCAACGGCAGAACAGATGCCGTCGGCATCTGCATGATGGCGGAGGATGATGGGCTGGGAGGTGAAGACGGCTTTCCGGATGATCTTTGCGATCTTTCTCATCTCCGGGCGGAGATTCTCCATCACGTCACTTTTCACCAGCAGCGGGATATCTTCCGGTTCAGCCCGGGCATCAAGGGCTTTTTCGATCCGGGCTTTCACTTCCACGGCTTCAGCATCATTGAGGACCGAGAGCGCGTCCACTTCGATCTGGAGCTGGCCGTTCCGGGTCATCACTTCCCCGATGACTTTTACCATGTGGCCCATCTCGGCTTCCGGGTATGCCCGGACCCCTGCTTCGACGAATGCGGCAGCGTTCTGGGTTCCGGTCTCGTCAACGATGGTGAAGATGGTCGGCCCGCTGGTCTGCTTGATCTGGGCGATCTCGCCCTCGATAGCCACGGTTCTTCCGATCTTTCCCGAGAGGTCCGCGATCCTGACCGTTGTCGATTTCCGTTCCACGTTCTGCACCTGGTACACCTGGATTAAGACCTCTTCGAGGTCGATATTCCCGTTCGGCCGGACCTGGCGCACCCGCACAAGGATAGAATCGCGTTCCTTGTGCTCCCCTTTCATGTTGGTCTTGTGCACAAGACCCTTGATCCGGTCATTGATCTGGACAAACATTCCGAAGTTGGCAAAACCCTGGACCTTTCCCTGGTAAATGCTCCCTTCTTCGATATCCGCGAGGTCACAGCCGGATCCGAGCCGGTAGACCATTACGTCATCAGAATCAGTATCTTTCATGTCTCTCTCTCCACACACAAGCGTCCTGGCATATAGTTGCGATATTGTATCCTTTAGGTATCGTCAACGCTTTCGCAGATTACTGCGTTTGCTCCTGGCTTTTGTATACTAATGAATGGGATTGCCAAAGGTTAATTTACTTGTTATACCGCGAAAATAAAAAGGGGGATTTACTCGTCACGGAAGGTGACTTCAATCATATCGAGATCATTGGGTGCAAGGATCGTGCCCCCGTATCTCTTCTGCGCATCGCTGATATGTGCGCCGGCATCCGTGTACCGGGAACTGATATGGACAAGGGCAAGTGCCCGTGCAGACAGGGCAGAGGCTGCCTCTCCCGCCTGTCCGGCCGTTGCATGGAAAAACTCCGCAGCCCGGGCCGCTTCCGACTCATCGTACGTTGCATCGTGAATGAGCAGGTCTGCATCGCGGGCAATCTCCATAACCTCGGGGGAAATGGCCCGGGTATCCCCGGTATACACGATCTTTCGTCCCGGCCGTGATCTTCCCATCACCTGTTCGGGATGGATAACCTTCTGGTCACTGCCACTCCCGACCGTCACCGGCTCACCCCGCTGGAGCCGGCCGAAGAGCGGGCCCGGCGAGACGCCAAGGGCAATCGCCCCCTCGCGGTTGAACCTCCCCGGCCGGGAATCCTCCTCAAGAACGTACCCGAGTGCGGGCATGCCGTGATTGACGCCAAATGCAGTGATCGTATATCCATCGAACCGAACCCATGAACCGTGGCTGATCTCCACCGATTCCATCGGGAACTTCAGGTTGAACCGGGCAACATGTCGCAGGGTTTTGACAAACTCATGCACCCATTCCGGCCCATAAATCGTGAGGGGTTCGGTGCGCCCATTGAACGACATGGTCTGGACAAGCCCGAAGACCCCAAGGAAGTGATCGGCATGCCAGTGGGTGATAAAGATGGCGTTGATGGAAAACCCGCACCGAGCACGCATCATCTGCTGCTGTGCCCCTTCGCCGCAGTCAAAGAGAAGGGTGTCGGATCCCCGCCGGATCATGATGCAGGGCGGGTTGCGTTGCGGCGTTGGCAATGCGCCGGCCGTGCCGAGGAAATGGATATGCAGCGTCTCGCCGCTCATAAAAAACACTTCCTGAATACCGCAAGGCTCTTCTTCCCTTCCTCAATGGATCGTCCTTCAACAACTGCGATGCCCTGGTAGCTGGATGCGATGATCTTCCCGGTTCGCTCCCAGTTGATCGTCCCGGCGCCAAGGGCGAGGTGTTCGTCAGAAAGGCCGTTGTTATCGTGGATATGGACATGCCGGGCTTTCTTAACATATTTTAAGAAATCCTCTACTTTTCCAATGGTATTGGCATGCCCGAAATCGAATGTCATGCCGATACCTTCAATGCCTTCAGTCATCCCGATGAGTTCTTCGGGAAACCGGCAGAGGAACTCCTTGATCCCGATCATATTCTCAAGGCAGGCGGTGACGTTGTGCTCAGCAGCATACCTGCCGATCTCGCGGAGGGCATCTTTTTGCAGGTTCCATGCTTTCTGGGGCAGGAGTTTTCCTACCGGTGACAGGTAGCCGGGGTGGATGGTGACCCGGTCGGTCAGCCGGGATGCATGTTCAATGCAGGAGCAGATCTGCCGGATTGATTCCCGGTAAATGGGATCGTTGAGGGTTGCCAGGTTCAGGTCGCCATACGGGGCGTGAACGGTCACCTTCAGGTTGGTGCTGGCAAGAGTCTCCTCGATCCGTGCCCGGCATGACGGATTATCGAGCCGGTAATTGCCGTCGCTGACAATCTCCCAGCCGGTATAACCCGCGTCTTCAATTGCCATTACCCATGCGATGTCGTCCCAGACTTTGGCAGATGATGAGAAGTAGGGAACAATGCTCATGGACTCTTCCCCAGTCGTGCAAGGAGCGTGCGCACTTCATCAGAAAATTCAGTGAGCGTCCCCTCGTTTTTAATATGGATATCTGCCACTTTCAATGCGTTCCCAAGACCCCAGCCAAGCTCCCGCTCGTCCCGGTTATGGAGTGCATCTGCCGTTGTGAAATCATCTGACCGGGCCCGGGCGGCTATCCGGGCAAGACGGTTTTCAAACGAGGAATCGATGCTGATGAGGGTGAATGTCAAAAAATTTTTCCGGAACAGGGCAACTTCGGTGTCCCCGCGTATACCGTCAACAAGAACGAGTGGTGCGTCCTGTTTTTTAATTTCGGGTACGCAGAGCCGTGCGATGGCATCCATGCCGCCTTCAGCCCGGAGCCGGTTTGCCGTTATGCCAAAGTTGGTGTCGCTGGGTTCAAGACCCGCCTCACGGACCGCTTGGCGGATCATATCTCCCATGACGATAACCGGAATTCCCATGCCGGCAGCAATATTCGAGAACTCACCCTTGCCGCTTGCGGGAAGCCCGACGACTCCTATCACCTTCATAGACAATTTCACCTCCTTCACGCGTACGGATCCTGACTGCCCTTACAAGGGTGTCAGCAATCTTCTTCATCTCTGCCTCCGTGAGCGGCCGGACACTCTCGGTCACGCCCTGCTGGAGCACAATATCGACATCGCCTGCTTCCTGCGCGATGAGGGGAATTTCGTCTTCATATCCCCGGAAGAGGGTGATGACCACCTCGAATTCCGGTAAGATCCCGTTCTTCTGTGCTGTCCGGCATAGTGCAAGGGACTTCT
>JBFYKS010000297.1:0-7440 GCA_041305785.1 Methanoregula sp.
AAAATTTTCAAACGCGATCGGCCGGCAGCGTTGGGAGCCGGTCCCGGAAGTGCCAGAAGACCAGCGCAAGGGCCACGTAGAAGACCGCACAGAACCACCCGAACTCGCCCAGCATCGCCTGCCCGGCCTCCGTGGTCGTGGTCAGCAGCGGGTAGAACTGCTGGATGAAGTAGTTCCAGAACCCGTGGAAGAGGATGGCAACCCAGACACTCCCCGAGGCAAGCCGGAGCCATGCAAGGATGATCCCCGCACCCATGACCGAAGGGATGAAGACCGCAAGCGAGTACCAGATCGATCCGGTCCCGTGATAGGAGCCAAAGAGGATCATCGGGAAGTGCCAGGCTGTCCAGATGGCTGCCGATATGAGTGCAAGTTCTGTAAACCCCATGAACCGCGCAAGTTCCGGGACAAGGAAACCCCGCCAGCCGAACTCCTCGCCCGCAGCGGCAAAGAGGTTGAAGGCAATGGCAGAGACGAAGACGGGGATGAACGCGGCAGAGAAGACGCTTCCCGCCCCTTCGGTGCTGAACGGGGCGATCCCGGTCAGCCACGCGGTGCCGAACATGACAAGGCCGGCCGCAACCGGGAGCAGAATTCCGACGGCAAGCCATCTCGGGTTGCCAAGGCCAGGACCGAACCCGTTGAGATTCTTCTGGAAGATGAGCCGGGTCGCAACCGCGGCAACCGTTGGCCCCCACATGGCACCCACCGCGTACACGGTCAGGATGCCGGCGTTCTCTTTTACCAGCGGGGTTGTTGCGGTCAGGTACCAGAATATCCCGGAGAAGAAGACGGTCAGGATGAGAAAGGTGAGAACGGTCTTCTTCGGGTCCGTTCCCGGAGAGGGGGTATGGGTATCGTCCATATATTCCCTGCTGGCATCGTAGGAGATAAAACCATCCTCATCCCTGCCGGATCCCGAGGCGCTTGTAGAACGCCCCGGTCCCCGGTTCGCGGTTGAGGAAGTTCCGGAGGAGCACGTCCCCGTCCTCCATGTTGCCCCGGCTCAGGATCTCCTGCCGGTACCGCATGCCGGTAGTCTGGTTGGTCATCCCATCCTTCCTGAACTCCCCGGCAATGTCGAGGGCATAGACCTTCGACCAGAGGTAGCCGTAATAACCGGCATCGTAGCCGCCCATGAGATGGCCAAAAGACGCGGGGTGGTGGATGCCTTCCGGCTGCGGGATCCCGATCATGTCGGTATAAATCCTGCGGGACACATTCGTGACATCGACCGGCCCGTCAGCCGTGTGGTACTCCATGTCCT
Source organism: Methanoregula sp. (assembly GCA_041305785.1). Lineage (GTDB taxonomy): Archaea > Halobacteriota > Methanomicrobia > Methanomicrobiales > Methanospirillaceae > Methanoregula. The sequence continues at coordinate 1,268 of JBFYKS010000297.1, forward strand.
CGATGGTGTTTGCCAGTAACCGGCCATAGTAGTGACCATTCCCGACATCCCGGGCCGCGATGACCCGATCGAGGAGTTCGGGCGGGATCTTCTGCGAGGGGTCTGCGTAATGGCCCGAGAGGGAGGAGAGGACGACCGGGTCCCATGCCCACTCCTCGAGTGATTGCGACGGGGTCTCGACAAAATCCATCTCGGTGTTGAACCCGGCGAGCGAGCTGTACGGGGCGGTGGTCAGGAGGAAGTGCATGGCATGCCCGCCCTCATGGAAGACCGTCTCGATGTCATACATGGTCAAAAGGCCGGGTTTGCCGTCCGCGGGTGCCGGGAAGTTCCCCACAATCGCCATGACCGGGGCCGAGCGTGTTCCGTCCTTCATCCGTTCGGTGATGAGGGGGAAGGCAGCAAAGTGCCCGTACTTCCCCTCGCGCGGGTAGAGGTCGAGGTACAGGTAGCCGACCGTTGCCCCGTCGGTGGTGTTCTTCACCCGGAAGAGCTGGACACCGTCCGACCAGACCGTTTGGCCTTTCACTTCCTCAAACCCGATCCCGAAGAGTTCCCCGTATACGCCAAAGATGCCCTTTATGGTCGTGTCCACGGGGAAGTATTCCTTTACGACATTCGGATCGTAGGAGTACTGCTCCCGTAAGAGCTTCTCCTGCAGGTAGGAGATGTCCCACGGGTCGAGTGCCGTGGCAGAGGGATCCTTTGCCTGCTTCATCCGGAGCAGGACGGTGTTCTCGGACCGGACCTTCTCCTGGAGGGGCGATTTGAGGGTGCCGACAAAGTCCATCACGTTCTTACTGTTCTTTGCCATCCTCCCGTCAGTCTTGTAGTCTGCCCAGGTCGGGTACCCGAGTTCGCGGGCGATCGACTGCCGAAGGACGATGGCCTGTTCGAGGAGCGGGGTGTTCGTCTCAGCCTGCCGGTTGTTGTACGCCATGAACATTGCCTGCCGGGTGGCGCTTCTATCGGCGTACTTCATCACGGCAACATAGTCAGGGTATTTGGTTGTCACCCGGAGCGTACCGTCGGGATTCTTTGCAAACGCCGCAATGGTCACGGTGGGGATCCCGGCCAGTTCCGTTTCCGTGAAGCTGAGAACGGTGTCATCGTTATTGAGGTTGGCCGAGAACCGGGACTCAAGAACGCTCAGTTCATTGTTCATCTGCCGGACCGTGGCGAGCCGGTCATCGGGAAGGTTCATCCCGTTCTTTGTAAATTCGCGGATCGTGAGAGTGGAGAGTCGTGTCTCTTCAGGGGTTGTCGGGGTGCCTTCTTTAAGGGCATTGTATAAGTCCCGGCGGGTGTAGACGTCGTTTATGAAGAGAGCGACCGTTTCCTCTATCTCCATCCCTTCGGCCGCGATCACCGGGTCGGGATGGACATACCCCATGAAAGTAAGCGGGGTGACGGCGTCAGAGTAATCGGCCATCGATGTTTCAAAGGCAAGGACCGTGTTTTCGAAGGTGCGTTTCCCGGGCGGGAGGGCAGCGATCGCTGTGAGCGAGGCGTTGGCCTGATCCCGGGCTTCACCGGCAAGCCTTGTAATCTCGCCGGGCTGGTAGTCTGCCCGGATCAGGGCCGTGGGTGCGGCAGGGGCGGGTGATGATGCGGGAGCCGGGCTATCCTGCAGGCACCCGGTAAAGGATACGAACAGGAGGACGAGAATGGCCGCGGCAACGATACAGGACGGGCAGGTCTGGAGGGGCATGATGATTCCGTGATACACCATGGATGCAGGATCAATTAATCCTGATGATCCGGTCACGGGGGTCTGTCGGGCAGTTTCCCGTTTCCCTACGTACCCCGCCACCTGTACCGGATCCTGCAACAGAATTATGCCTTTGCGCCGCTGACTCCCATGTATATGATCCTCAAACACGCTTCTGATGTGAAACCCGAACCGATCACAAAGCCCGGGTTCTCCGGGTTCCAGGCACGGTTCCTCCTCACCGCAGACGACGGGTGCCCCCGGTATGCGCTGCGCCTGATGGAGTTCGCACCGGGCGGATGCACCTCGTTCCATGGCCACAGGGAAGAGCACCTCATGTATTTCCTCGAGGGCGAGGGGGTGCTGAAGACGGACGGCGGCGAGCAGCGGATCCGGGACGGCGATGCCCTCCTCCTGATGCCCTGTGAGAACCACCAGATCACCAATACCGGGAAAGGGATGCTGAAGATGATCTGCACCGTCCCGCTCCTTTCCGGAAAGAACGGGCGGGATACGACACCGTGCGAGTGATCACGCCACCAAGAATTTCGGGGCACTCATTGCCCCTTTATTGCCAGGTCACCTGCAGGGGTTTGCGGCGCGGGATGCCGTGGATCCTGTACTGCGGGTGGCCAAACATCATGGCATAGGATAGGGCCCGTCCTTCTGGAATACCGAGGTATGTTTTCAGGGGTTCAAACTCGCGTGCCGCCCCGGCAACGAATCCTGCCCAGCAGGTGCCGACACCATGGGCCGGTGCCACGATATCGACGTGCGTCAGGGCGATGATCCCGTCAAAGGCTGCAATCGGGTTACCCTCCGGGATGGTGGCGACGAGGAGATGGGGTGCGCCGCGGCAGATGACATCGGTGCCGCCCTCCCATGCCGCGATAAGGCCCGGAACAAAAGCGCTCATCGGGTGGCCGGTGTTCAGAAGCGTCCGCATCCAGTCGATGGTCAGTTCCGCAACCCGGTGCACCTTCTCCTTGTCATGGATGACAATCCACTCCACCGGCTGCCCGTTGCACCCCGATGCCGCATACCGGGCAATATCGAGGAGTTCGAGGATGGTCTCCTTCGGTACTGGTTCTTTCGAGTAATGCCGGACAGACCGGCGTTTCCGCAGGTACCAGCCGAGATCGTTTGGCGCGATGGTTACGGAAGGCAGGCGCACCTTCTCGTCCAGGCGGTCGTTCAGGACAAGTGCCTGCGTAGGGCAGTAAGCCTCGCAGTGGCCGCACCGGATGCACAGGCCGGCCTTTGCCGGGGATACGACCGGCAGGTTGTTCTCGTCAGGGTGATCGATGATTCCCATCCCGAACGCTGCAGCGCAGACGTTTGCGCAGATCCCGCACCGGGTGCAGAGATCCTGGTTGACAAGTATCGTGGTCATGGTACCTGCAATATTCTGGTTGTTCATATATGGAATCTTTACTCCTTCACCTTCACCCCCCGCATACCGTATTTTTTATTCCCCATTGCCACCTACCCTGAAATATGGACCCGGTCATCGCACAGATACGGCAGGAACTCGAAGGAATGGCCGACCCGGCAATACGGGAGAGTTCGAAGCGGTACTTCAAAGAGGAGATCCGGTGCTACGGCACAAAGACTGCCATGGTTGTCGCACTGGCAAAGAAGTACTGGAAAGAGGTCCGGGATCGGCCAAAAGCCGAGATCTTTGCCTTGTGCGAGGAGCTCTACCAGTCCGGGTACATGGAGGAGTCCTTCATCGTCTCGGAATGGGCCTATTCCCTTTCAAAGAGGTACGAGCAGGGGGATCTGGTCATCTTCCGGCGCTGGATCGACACGTACATCACCAACTGGGCATCCTGCGACGGGTTCTGCAACCACACGATGGGTGACTTCATCGAAAAGTATCCCGATACCATTGATGAGCTGAAGCGCTGGACGCAGTCAGAGAACCGGTGGATGCGCCGGGCATCGGCAGTCTCCCTGATCGTGCCGGCCAAACGCGGGAAGTTCCTTGAGGAGTCCATGGCAATCGCCGATCTTCTGCTCACGGATACGGACGACATGGTGCAGAAAGGCTATGGGTGGCTCCTCAAGGAAGCGAGCCGTAAGCACACGGACGAGATCTTCGGGTACGTGATGAGGAACAAGCGGCAGATGCCCCGGACGGCACTGCGGTACGCCATCGAGCTGATGAACGCAGAACTGAGGGCAGAGGCAATGAAGAGGGACTGGAGATAATCATATTCCTGAGTCTCCTGTGTTCCCTGCCGGTAACTGCGAAAAAACTCGCATCTATCGCCAGATATAATACCCCTTCCCTACAATGCTGGTCATGGATCCAAAAACTATTGGCGGGTGTCTGTTTACCACCCTCATACTTCTCTGCATCGCCTTTACGGGATGCACCGGCACACCCCCGGCCCAGCCTGCCACACCACCGGCAACGACCGCACCGGAAGTTCCGGTTACGATCCCCGCGGGATCATCGGACTCAACCGCTGAACAGGCTGTCACCGCGGCAAACAACCGGTTCGCGTTCGACCTGTACTCGCAGCTCGGGGAAGGAGCATCTGCCGATACCAACCTCTTCTTCTCGCCGTTCTCCATCTCCTCTGCGCTGGCGATAACGTACGAAGGGGCAAAAGGCCAGACGGCCGATGAGATCCGGTCGGTCTTTTACTTCCCGTCCGATGCCTCCACCATGAGGAACGGTTTTTCCGGTCTGAATGCCATCATCAACGGCGGGGACCCTGCATATACACTCCGGACGGCAAACGCCTTGTGGGCAGAGAAGACCTGTCCGTTCCTGTCCGGTTACACCACGACGGCAGAACAGTATTACGGTGCGAAGGTCACCAACCTTGACTTCAAAAACCAGCCCGAACCTTCCCGGCTCACCATCAACCAGTGGGTCGAAGCGCAGACCAATGATAAGATCAAGGATCTCCTGCAGGAAGGCACCATCGATCCCCTCACCCGCCTTGTCATCACCAACGCCATCTACTTCAAAGGCGACTGGGTGAAGCAGTTTGATGTGAACAAGACCTCCGATGCAGACTTCCGGGCCGGTTCAGGAAAGACCAAAAAGGTCCCGATGATGCAGCGGACGGACGAGGATGCAATCTACCGGTATGCGGAGACCAGTGATCTCCAGCTCCTCGCAATGCCGTACGAGCATGAGAGCGGCAGGCAGCTCTCCATGGTCATCCTGCTCCCGAAGGGAGACAGCCTTGCACCGGTTGAAGCATCGCTTGAATCCGGTACCTTCCGGGATCTGCTTCAGTCAACCAAATCGCGGCAGGTCGAAGTGTACTTCCCGAAGTTCAAGCTGGAAACCAAGTATGATAAGCTGGGCGGGATCCTCGCTGCGATGGGGATGCCGACAGCATTCTCCGACAGTGCAGACTTCTCCGGTATGATCGGTTCAAAGGGCCTTTACATCAGCGATGTTGTCCACCAGGCATATGTCGATGTGAATGAAGAGGGGACCGAAGCGGCGGCGGCAACGGCCGTGGTCATGAGGCTGGCCGCAGCGCCCGTGGATCCGGAACCAATTCCTGTTTTCCGGGCCAACCACCCGTTCGTCTTCATAATCCAGGACGATGAGAGCGGGGCGATTCTTTTCATGGGAAGGATAGCAGATCCCTCCCCGGCCTGATTTTTTATCCTGTTCTTCCTGTCCGGCAATATCCCGCGCCAATACCAATGGAGAGCACGAAAGCCTTACCACACACCCGGAACCAGCCGGTACCGCGTCTTTGTACAGTATTCAGCATACCCGTCCAGCTCCCGTTCCAGCAGTGCCTCTTCGTTTTTGATCCGCAGGACAAGCGTCAGGAGAATCAGCGGAAACATAACAAGCGCAAGAAACGAGCCGAGCGCGAGCGGTGTGAAGAGGAACATCAGGAGCGCGCCTGTGTACATCGGGTGCCGCACAGAAGCATAGGGCCCGGTGGCGATGACCAGCTGTCCCGCGGCTACCTCTACAATACGCGAAGCGTAACTGTTCTCCCGGATGGTCCAGAAGATGATGAGGTATCCCAGGAACACAACGATATCCGCGGTAATGACAAGCCAGAGAGGAACCGGCGACCACCCGAACCGGAAATCGAGGGCCGCAAGGATAATGCAGGCAAAACAGGAAATGCCGGAGAGCGTGATAATGGCTTTCTGTTCGGTCACCTTCTCTTTCGTTTGCATCCGCCGTGCGAGGAGAGCAGGGTCGTTCCTGACCAGATACACAAGGACACCGGACATCGGGATGAAAAGCACGGCGATATAGGCCCAGCCCTGCCAGTATGCAAGTGTGCCGGCCGGGATGAAGAGAACTGCACTCATGAAAAGCAGCCCGCCAATGAAACGGGAAAGAACCGTTGCGAGAAGACGGGGCGGGGTTGTATGCATGAAAAAGGATGGATCTTTCGGGAATATAAAGAAATAACGGCCCTGGCACCAGGTTGTGCCTCTTCAGATCCCGTTTATTTTG
>JBFYKS010000298.1:0-13398 GCA_041305785.1 Methanoregula sp.
CATCGTCTTTCTCGGGCCCAGTCTTGAGCGGGAGGCAGCAGAGGCGATCCTCCCCGCCGAGTACCGGCCGCCGGCCAAACGAGGCGACCTCCTCCGTGCCGTGGAGGACGGGGCTTGGATCATCGGCCTGATCGACGGGGTCTTCCACCAGGAATCGGCTGTCGCCCACCGCGAGATCCTTGCCGCCATCAGGAAAGGAGTGACGGTTATTGGCGCTTCCAGCATGGGTGCCCTCCGGGCTGCCGAGATGGATACTCTGGGTATGATGGGTATCGGGGAGATCTACCGGATGTACAAGAGCGGCGAACTGGTCGCGGATGACGAAGTGGCGCTGGTCTTCGATCCCGAGACCGGGTTCTCCTTATCAGAACCGCTCATCAATATCCGGTTCACGCTCCGCGAGGCCGAACGTCAGGGAGTCATATCGCCAGAAGACCATGCCACCCTGCTCGCTGCCGCACAATCGGTCTTCTATCCCCAGCGGACGTACGGGCGGATCGTGTCTGCGGCCGGCGCTGCCCTTGATCCGGAAACCGGGGAGCGGTTCCTTGCGTTTACCAAACTCCACGCGGTTGACCGGAAACGGGAGGATGCAATACTGGCGCTCACCCATATTGCCCACATTGGCATGGACACCTCATTTTGCCAAGGAACCTGAACACCTGCCCGTCCCCGTTCAACCCGGGCCGTCCATTTTTATACCACGCCGCACAAAATCTTCATCATCCATGACCGTCCCTTCCGGCTACCCCTCCTCTGTCCCGGTCACCAACCCCCCAAGTGACCGGGTCCGGTGGGGGGTGATCGCCTGCCTCATCGCGTCCATCTCCGGGATCATGTTCCTGACCGCAGGAGAAGGGTACGGGATGGTCATCCCCCAGCTCTTCTACTTCCCGATCCTGTACGCTACCTACTTCTATCCTGACCGGGGGATCTGGGCAGGCCTTGCCAGTGCAGCAGCATACCTTGCCATCACCGCACCCCACATCGTCCCCGACCCGTTCATCCTTGGGGGGATCGCCTTCCAGGCCATCGTCTTTCCGGCCCTTGCCCTCGTTGCCGCGGCCATCATGCGCCGGCAGGGCCTGCGGAGGTTCGTGATCCTTGAGGACGATTCCGGTATTGTCCAGGCCCTCATCCGCGAAGGCGAGAACAACCATGTCGAGTTCAAGCTCAAAAGCCTCTGGAGCTCGGACCTGACCAATGAAGAGATCGCCGCAAGCGACTCGGGGGACGTGAGAAAATACCGGAACAATGCCTCGAAGTTCATCATTGCCCGGGCCATTGCCGGGTTCCTCAATACCGGAGGCGGCGATCTCCTGATCGGGATCGATGAGAACCGGCTCAGCAACAGTATCCGTATCGCTGGACTGGATGAGGATTACCAGAAGATGCATACCGAAGACCGGAACCCGGACGGGTACCGGCGCATGATCATCGAATCCATTGTCCGCAAATTCCTGCCGGAGATCTTTGATGTGGCAGGCAGGTACCTTCACCTCTCCTTTCCCATCGTATCGGGAAAGACGATCTGCCATATCCACATCTCCCCGGCGGATAAACCGGTCTTTGTGAATGCCGGCAATGAGGAGATCTTCTTTATCCGGACCGATGCCTCGACCCGGCCCATTGCGGGAAGAGCCCTCTCGGACTATATCCTTGAACGGTTTGCCCGGCAGGGATAAGGGAAAGGGGGGTTTTACTTAAGAATTTCAGAATGCTGAAATTTTTTTTTACCCGATGATGGATTGGAAGAAGTGGGGATTGGTTCATTTTTGCCACTACCTTCTTTGCATGAAGTCCCGGGTATTGGTTTACCTCACAACTCATTGACCAGAATAGGGGCAAACTGCCCCCATACTCCCAAGCGATGACTGCCGCCTCCCCGTAGGGCGCCTGTGCGGCGGCTTCAATTACCGTACCTCTTGACATTAACCTGATTTTCTCACTTTTAGGACAGGTCATACGTCATCATTGCATTACGGGGATGTCCCTGTGGCGGGGGCAGAGCTTTGGTGAGCCGCAAAGGGCGTCTGTATCTTTTACTCTCATAAATAACTGGACCGACCTGAAATAACAGAAAATAGAGGATAGGTTGTTCCATGTTGCGTAACATGAGCAATCACCAAATTTTGATCTGATCTGAATGTACGAATCCCAAAAAAAACTCAATCGTCAAAACATTTTTCTCAAAAATCTGCTCGGGTGAAACGTGATTGAACGAGCATTCATCCCAGAACCGTGAAAAACAGCAAATGAGTTTTTTAACCGATTTGATCCGCCGCGGGGGCGCCCCTTCGGGGGCGGCGGGGGGTATCTTTTTGGGGGGTATGGGGGTCTCAACCCCCATCAGTATTTTCTGGATAGGGTCACCGGAACAAAAAGATATCACTCAACCTTCGCCCACACGTACGCAAACCGCTGGAACGCCGTGTAGTGCCCAAATACCCCAAAGAGGACGAGCATCCAGCCGATCCAGGTGAGCCCGAGCCAGCTCATGGGGAAGAGAAGATCGATGATGCCAACCAGCATGATCAGCACGAGCCGGTCAGCCCGCCCGAGAAGCCCGCCATAATACCGGCCAACGCCCACCGCCTGCGCCTGCGTGCCGAGGTAGGAGGACATCAGGACACCGGTGAGGGCAAAGACGCCGATCGGCCACGGGACCATCCCCCCGGCGAAAAGACCGCAGATGATGAAGATGTCCGCGTACCGGTCCACCGCATGGTCGAGGAAGTCGCCCCGCTTGCTCTGGATCTTCATCTCCCGGGCAACCGCCCCGTCCATGGCATCACAGAACGCGTTGAGCGCTACGGCAATGACGCCCCAAAGGAGCAGATTCTGCCAGAAGAGCACCCCGGCTGCAGCTGACGCAACCAGGGCTGCGATGGTGAAGAAGTTCGGGGTGAGCCGGCATTTGATCGCGATCGATACGAGCGGGTCAAAGTATACTTTGACATGGGAACGGTACTGGTCGAGCGTCATGGTCAGTTCACCCCAAGGAAAGCCGACCAGTCGATATGGCCGAAATCGGCAGGCAGTTCGCCTTTGAAGAATCCTTCAATTTTGTCGGCACACCAGGCTGCATCGCGGCCGGTGGTGTCCAGCTCAAAGATTTGCCCGGGGTCAAACTCCTCGACTGTCTCGATGAGGCAGACATCGAGCGCTTCTGCCTCCGCATTTTCCCGTATCTTCGCTGGCCGGTACTTCCGCTGGGCGAGCCGTTTCTCAAGCTCGTCCGGGCGGCACCGGAGCACCACGATCCTGTCGCACGGGAGGTAGTGGGCCATGTGGCCTTCGACGAACCCGTCAACGGGCCGGAACTCGTCTGCCCAGCGGTCAACATCGATGACCTGAACATCGCGCTCCTCATCATCTCCGGTAACATAGGGGCCGACGGTCATTGCCTGGTGGACGACCGTGTAGCCACGGCGGGCAAGCTCCTCACCGATCATCGACTTCCCCGTCCCCGGCGTCCCGGTGATACCGCACATCATACCGCGTTGATCCCCAGAATGAACTGTTCGTTCTCCCAGTCCTCACCGACATTGGCGCGGATGTAGTGGTCTTCAAGGCCAAAAAAACTCCGGCAGGACCGGACCACCACACCCTTCCGGGCAAGTTCGCCAACCATCTCGTCGCTTGTATGGGGCGCAACATCGATCATCACGAAGTTGGCATCCGAAGGGAGGACCGGATATTTTATCTCGTCGGCAAAGCGCTTTCTCCAGCGCCGGACATGAGCGATATACCGCTCCGCATGATCGTTATCCGCAAGGGCGGCGGCTGCTGCTGCCATTGAAACCGAATTGACGGCAAACGGGGTGCCGGCCCGGTTGTACCAGGGCGGGAGCCACCGGGGGGTGAAGGCGTAGCCGACCCGGAGCCCGGCAAGGGAGTACACTTTCGACATGGTCCGGCCAAGGACAAGGTTCTCGTGCTTCTTCATGAGCGGGAGATAGTCGATCCCCGAGAACTCCACGTAGGCATTGTCGAGGAAGAGAAGCCCTTCGATCCCCTCAAGGATCTCCCGTATATCGTCGATGCCGGTCGCATTGCCGGTAGGGTTGTTGGGCGAGCAGAGGACCGTGACTTTCGCATCCTTTGCTGTCCGGATCAGCTTCTTTGAATCAACCGAAAAGTCTGATTCCCGGGGAACCGTCACAACCTCTGCCCCCTGCCCCATGGCGGCAAGGGCATAGAAGGAGAAGGTGGGAGTGGAGATGGCCACCTTCTCGCCCGGCTCTACAAGCGTTCTGAAGATGGTCTCGATGACGCCATCCATCCCGACACCGGTCACGAAATGTTCGTGCGCATAGCGGGCCCGGAGGGCGCTCATAAGGAGGTTTGCCTTCTCATCCGGGTACCGGTTTACCGTCCGTAACGCCTCCTCTGCTGCTTTCAGGGCAGCGGGGGAGAGGGCTTCGGGGTTCTCGTTGCTTGCCAGCCGGGCGATACGGCTGATGCCGTACTCGCGGGCGATATCCTCTGCCTTCCGGGCAAACGCATATCCGCTCTGCTTCTTGTAGCAGGATCTAACCAATGATTCCATTGAGAACCTTCACGGCGAAATCGATCTCAGTATCGCTGATGACGAGCGGCGGGACAAGCCGGAGGTTCCCGTCCGCAGCACAGTTGACGATGAGGCCTGCTTCTGCACACTTCTTCTGGATATCAGGGCATGTGTCCCCTACGGTAAGACCGATCATCAGTCCCCGGACACGCGGGTGGTATTTTGCGAGCCCGGCTTTGAACCGCTCGCCTTTAGCGGCAACCGAGGGGAGAACATCCTCAATAACCTTCAGCGTGGCAAGAGCCGTTGCGCAGGCAAGCGGCCCGCCGGCGAACGTGCTGCCGTGCTCGCTCTTTTTGAATTCGAGACCTTCGCGGGCAACAAGAGCACCCATGGGGAACCCGCTCGCAATGCCCTTTGCAAGGGTGACGATATCCGGCTTCACCTTCGTGTGCTGGATGGCAAGCCATTTTCCGGTCCGGCCCATACCGGTCTGCACCTCGTCCACGATCATGAGCGCGCCAGTCTTATCGCAGATCTCCCGGACCCCTTCAAGGAAACTGTCCGGCGGGATGATGATACCTGCCTCACCCTGGATGGGCTCGACAAGGACGCCGGCCGTATCGCTGTCCACGGCCTTTTTGAGCCCGTCAAGGTCACCGTATTCGACAAACGAGGACTTGATACCGAGCGGCTCGAACGGCTCGCGGATTGCGGGCTTGTGGGTCACGGCAAGTGACCCCACGGTACGACCGTGGAACCCGTGCGTGAAAGCGACAAACTTCTTCTTTCCGGTCCGGACCCGGGCGAGCTTGAGCGCCCCGTCGGTTGCCTCCGCCCCGGAGTTTGAGAAGAAGGCCTTGTGCATGCCGGTAACCTCAACGAGCTTTTTGGCAAGCTCTCCCTGGTGCGGGATATAGTAGAGGTTCGAGCAGTGGATGAGCTCGTGCGCCTGGTCGCAGAGCGCTTTGACCACCGCAGGGTGGCAGTGGCCGGTGCTGCAGACCGCGATACCGGCAACACAGTCAAGGTATTCCTTACCTTCTGCATCCCAGACCTTTGAGCCCTTGCCCTTCACGATGGCCATATCGCGGGAGAAGGCGGGCATGTAGTATTGTTCATCGAGTTGTTTGAACAGGCTTGTTTTTTCCATAATGTATCACTTTTTTTTTAATTTCTTACTCGTATTCGATCGTTGCCGGCGGTTTGGCCGTAACATCATAGACAACCCGGGCAACACTCGGGATGTCTGCGGTAATTCTCGACCCGATTCTTACCAGGTGCTCGAACGGGATGTTGATGGGATCGGCAGTCATCGCATCCCTTGAGTTTACTGCTCTCACGGCAACGATCCACCCGTGGATCCGGTTGTCCCCCTTGACACCGGTGCCAAGGCCGATGAGAGCCGCAAAGCACTGCCACGGGCGGTACTTCTCGACAAGTTCGTCTTCCACGATCCAGTTGGCTTCCCGGACAATGGCGATCTTCTCTTTTGTCACTTCCCCGATGACCCGCACCGAGAGCCCGGGGCCCGGAAACGGCATCCGGTGCTGGATCTCCTTTGGGAGCCCGAGTGCACCGGCAACATCCCGCACCTCGTCCTTGTACAGATCGCGAACCGGCTCGATGATACTCGTGAACTCCATGTTGAGCGGCATGCCCCCGACATTGTGGTGGCTCTTGATTCCGCCCTGGCTCTCGATGATGTCGGGATAAATCGTCCCCTGCAGGAGGCATTTTGCTCCCTGGGTCCGGGCTTCCCGCTCAAAGACGCGGATGAACCGCTCGCCAACCGCCTTGCGTTTTGCCTCGGGATCGCAAATACCCTTAAGCGACCCGAGGAAGTCCTCTTCAGCATGCACGATATCGAGATGGATATCGGAAAAGACCTGCTGGATCCGTTCCGTCTCCCCTTTCCGCATCAGGCCGGTATCGATATAGATCGGGATCAGGTTATCCCCGATTGCCCGGGCTGCAAGGGCTGCACAGACGGAACTGTCAACACCCCCGGACAAGGCCATGACCACCTTGTTGCTGCCGGCTGCTGTCTTGATCTCATCGATTGCTTTTTCTATGAACTTTTCAGGATTGACCATGCTCTTCTCCGTTCGGTTGGTTTATCTTCCCCATCGATTCCTATTTTGTCCGCTTGTTTGCCCTGCACGCCTCAACAAACCCGAGGTACGGCGGAGACGGTTTTGTCGGCCTCGATTTGAACTCCGGGTGGAACTGCGTTGCAAAGTAGAACGGGTGGGCGGGCAGTTCGAGGCACTCCATCCGGTTCCTGTTGGTTGCCGAGAAGACAAGACCGGCCTTCTCCAGGGTCTCGATATACGCAGGGTTCACCTCGTACCGGTGCCGGTGCCGCTCGGTGATCTGTTTCTCCCCGTACAGTTTGTTTGCCAGCGTCCCCTCGCGGAGATCTGCCGTATAGTTCCCAAGGCGCATCGTGCCGCCGAGCTCGTTGAGCCCTTCCTGCTCGGGGAGGAGGGCGATGACATGCGTGCCTTCGCCAAACTCCTCGCTCGTGGCATCCGGGATACCGGCCCGGTTCCGGGCAAATTCAACGGTTGCCAGCTGGAACCCGAGACAGAGGCCAAGGAAGGGGACGTTGTTCTCGCGGGCGAACTTTATCGCCTCGATCTTGCCCTCAATGCCCCGCTTCCCGAATCCCCCGGGAATGAGGATCCCGTCATAGTCCTTGAGGGAGCACCGCTCGTACCGCTCAGCATCCAGCCACGCGATCTTCACTTCAGTTGAGAGCGACCGGCCGGCGTGTTTGAGCGATTCCTTGATGCTGATGTACACGTCCTCGATCCCATACTTGCTCACGATGGCGACGGTGACCCGGTTCGTGTACTCCTTGTTCACGATCCGGTACCAGGTGGTGTCAACCTCTTTTTTATCGAGGGCAAGATGGCTGGAGAGGACATCGGCAATACCCTCTTTTTCCATCTCCATCGGGACAGCATAGGTGTCCGGCGCGGTTGCTGCCGAGATGACCGCGCTCTGGGGGAGATCGCAGAAGGCCGAGATCTTCCGCTTGGTGCCGGCACTGATCGGGTGCTCGCTCCGGCCCACGATGATATCCGCGTGAAGTCCCAGTTCCCGGAGTGCCTTGACCGAGTGCTGGGTGGGCTTGGTCTTCATGTCGCCCATCGTGTCCGCGGGGATCAGGGTGACGTGGATCAGGATGTAGTCGTGCGGCGGGAGTTCGCCCCGCATCTGGCGGATGGCTTCGAGGAATGGCATACTCTCGATGTCGCCGACCGTCCCACCGACCTCGACAAGGCAGATATCTGCCGTTGTCCCGTCCGGGAACTCCTCTTCTGCCGCCTTCCGGATGCAGGTCTTGATCTGGTCGGTGATGTGGGGGATGATCTGGACGGTCTCGCCAAGGAAGTCGCCCCGGCGCTCCTTCTCGATGACCGTCCGGTACACCTTGCCGGTGGTGATGTTGTGCGAAGCGGAGAGTTCAATGTCCAGGAACCGCTCGTAGTTCCCGAGGTCGAGATCCACCTCGCTGCCGTCCTTTAAGACAAAGACCTCGCCGTGCTGCGCCGGGTTCATCGTCCCGGCATCGATATTCAGGTACGGGTCGATCTTGACGGCAGTGACACGGTAGCCGCGGTTTTTCAGGATCCGGCCAACCGATGCTGCCGTGATACCCTTGCCCAGTCCGCTCATCACGCCGCCGGTAACTATGATGTACTTCACGAGATCTCCCCAGTTGCTGTACATTTAAGCACACAATCCTAATAGTGTTATCTTATTTTTTTAATTACCGGGGTGATTTTTGGCCGGTTCATCCCGTGACATCCCCATCGGTAACATTAATTTCCCTAAATGAACTACAGCTAGTACATGAAAATCAAGCAGATAGTCGCCATTCTGGCAATCCTCACGATGGTTGCCGTCTGCGTGCTGCCCGTTGCAGCAGAAGAAGAAGGGGAAAAAATCACCGATGAAGCAACGCTCTATTACAACAGTGCCCAGTTGCTCATCGCCGACCAGCAGTACGAGCGGGCCCTTGAATTGTTTAACAAGGTTCTTGCATCGAACACCACCCTGCTGGGCATGGGCGACGGCCTGATGTACACGTACAAGGACCGGGTTGCATTGCTCACCGATCTCGGCAGGTATGACGAGGCCATTGCGGCAGCCGATGAAGGCATTGCTGCATACCCAAAGGAGCCCGGTCTCTGGAACAACAAGGGATGGGCCTATTACCAGATGGGGAAGTACAGTGAAGCTGCCGCTGCCTATGACAAGGCGGTGACGCTTGATCCCGAGTACCTGAAGGGCTGGATCAACAAAGGCGATGCGCTTATGAAAGCAGGACGCGAGGGGGAAGCCGCCGGGGCCTACAACAAGGCACTTGAACTCGATCCGGGAAACACGGATGCCACCGCAGGGCTTGCAAAAGCACAGGAAGCGTCAGGATCGATGACGCCCATCTTTGTTGCCATTGCCGTGATTTCTGCCTGCTTTGTCATCTGGTATGTCAAGTTCCGCAAACCATCGGATGAGAAGTCCAAGGGCAGGCAAAAGAAGTAACTTTTTTTTTGTTTTTTTAAGAGTGACATAACTGAACCGGAAGGGTTCGCATCCAAACTAAAAAAATCCGGCAAATGGGTAGTTCGACCGTTTTGATTTACCGCTGGGGCGCCCCTTTGTGGGAAGCGGTAAGCATCTTTAGGGAGTATGAGGGTAGTTTGCCCCCGGTATCACTTCAAAGGTTTTCCGATGAAAATCACATTTGAGAAGCATTCCCGGAACTTTTGTTGGTTTATTTCGATGCCTGCCGCCACCCCCGCGGGGGCGGCGGAGTCCATCGTTATAGGGGTATGGGGGTATCAACCCCCATCAATAATTCCCAAAAGAGGTCAATAGAAATTACCATGACCTTACACATTTTCCTCCAGTGTACTGGGAATCCTCCAGTATCTTGTCCGTTTTTGTAGGAGATCATTGCTCATAATTTGACAACGCTTCAGCACCGTCATCATGCAAAAAATGTTTTTTCGAAGAACTTCTTTCCTTATTTTTCTGCCGTCACGGCAAACGACGCGGTGGTCCGGGCAAGAACCGTCTTTTCAGGATCGTCCATCCGGACAATACTCTCCATGAATGCCACCCTGCGGCCCTTCCGGATAACCTGCGCTTCAGCAAGGATCGTCCCTTCCCGCACGCCCCGGATGAAACTGGTGGATTCCGAGATGGTGGCGATCCCCTCGCCCGGTGCAAGCAGGGTATAGAGCGCAAGCGCCATCGCCTCGTCAGCGATCGCGGCAAGCATCCCGCCCTGCAGCCAGCCCACGCCGTTGTACATATCCGGCCGGACCGTCATCTTCAGCACGGCTTTCCCGTCGCTCTCGCTTTCCACGTCAATTCCCATCAGGCAGAAGAACGGGTTGGCAGAGCGTCCTTTTGCCCTGATCTTTTCCAGGTAATTCATGATATTCCCTTTGAGGAAGGTATTGAAGTATACAAGGATGAAGATTGCCGTTTTTTTTGCTCCTTGGATTTTACAAAAAGCACACGAAAAAACCGCTGCTGCTGAGGGATCGGTTATGCAATTTTTCCCTGATTTGGATTCCAAAACATTTTCCTGTCATTCCCCAACAATCTACTAATACCATTGGCAGGAAAATGAAACGGCATATCCGGGCACCGGAAATCCCCACCACAAAGAAGATCAGTGAGCGTATGCTTATTGGGAAAAATTACACGAAACCATACATGGGGGATACGTTACAGCGGAACTGCCACCTGCTCCAACTCAGAATGGTTATTCTTTTTTTTCTTACCATTATTCTTCTGGTCCCGACGACTACTGCAATCACCGCAGGCATCAGCGATAAACAGACGCAGGAAGAGGGTTCCTTTCTGGCACCCGCAGACCAGGATCCTGAGCCGGACTGCGATTTGCCTGCCGTAGCATCAGGAACCATGACGTTCCCGTCGATCTCCCGTAATGATACTCCGGGGATGATAAGCCGACAGTACACATTTTCCTTCCAGCAGAGAGATATCACCGTGAGAAACAACGTCAGCGCAGCTGTGTATTACGGGGCAAAAAACGGGGAAAAATTTGCAGTGATACCGCAGGGCACTGTTCCGGAATCCGTTGCTCCCGATTACTATCGGGCATTTGTTGACGATCCGTACCAGGATCCGCTCTATGACGACCTCATCGGGGGTTTCCGGCACATCAGGGCAGAACACCGGTATTCCGATGACGAATATCTTGAACTGATGACCGTATTTGTGCAGAGCCTTCCATATGACAATGAATCATCCGCACATCCAGATACCCTCTCGCGTTTCCCGGTCGAGACTATTGTTGATGGAATCGGGGATTGTGATGATAAAAGTGTCCTGCTCGCCGGTCTTCTTTCACGGGAGGGATACAATGTCTCGCTTCTCCTGTTCATTCCTGAACACCACATGGCTGTCGGGGTAAGCGGGGACCACATGCAATACCGGGACACAGGATATATCTATATCGAGACCACCGGAGTTTCGTATATAGGAGATGTCCCCGGGAAACTTAACGAATCTGTAAAATATGTCCTAGACGGTGAAGAGCCGGGAACCACACCGTTAACAAGTCCTCCCCTGGTAATCCGCGTTGGGTCGGGATCAAAAAAATTCACCGGTGCCCAGGAGACTGAATATATCCTGATGCAGAAAAAAGCCGTTGATGCGCGGATTGTATCGCTCAGGGAGCGCCTCAACAATACGTCTCCGGAAAATCCTTTACAGTACAAAGCCCTCATGCAGAGATACAACAAATACGCAAAAATCCATAATTATATTGCGAAACACGAAGATGACCGGGCCGGAACTTACCGGTATCTCACATCTTTGCTGTCACCGGAAATATCCACCTGCAGCCCGGGGGTTGATCAGGAATGCCCGGATATCCCGTCGGGAATCGAAACAGAGCCGGCATGGTACCTGCCCTGTCCCCGGGGGGTCTGGGTGCCGCAGCAGTGTGTATGGCAGAGTGTCCGGCAGGGATTTGCTATCTGATCCTGGGATTGCAGCCTCCCGGCAATCCGATGGAAATGAGGAAGGATGATGACCTGCAGGTTCCGGAAAAATACCGGTATTGTTATACAAAGGCTGCACCGGGATGATGATTGAGGAAAGACCGGTTACGGTTCTGCGGTGCCGGCCATGGCAGAGTAACGGGTTGCGCTGCCAGCACCGGTGGAAATCCCCGGCAGGCCCGGGACATCCCCGCAGTATTTCATCAGGGAAAACTTTGTTCCTTCCGAAAGGGCATACCGGGAAAAACGCCCGTCTTTTCGTACATTAAGGATCCCGTCCTCGATAAGCCGTTTCATATGCCAGGAAACGGTGGGACCGGATACTCCAAGGATCCTTTCGAAGTCCGTGCGGCTCATCAGAGGATTGCGGGCAAGGGTGAGGAGGATCTTCTTGTCCATATCCTGGCGCAGGTATTTTATGACTTTCTGTTCGCCGTCACCATATTTTCCCGAATTCTCGAAATAGCTGATAGTGCCATGGTCCTTAAGAAGTATAATTTTCCCCGATACTCTCATGAGGGTAAGATGATACGAGAGTGCTCCACGGGAGATTCCCGTTTCCTGTAATAACTCACTGAAACTGATTCCCGGCCGTGACTGGATAAGAGAATATATCGTATGCCGCAGGGTACTGGCAAGAACATTGCTCCGGACGATACGCCGGAACCCGAAACACGAGAGGATTTTTACGGCAAAGAAAATCTCGACCGGAAAAACAAGTGCCGGGGAGATGGCAAGGGCACAGATGATAACCATCTCGCGGAGGGTGAGGTCCCAGAACGTGATGGGGATGACATCTGCTGCTGCCATTCCGGTTGCCCCGAATGCCGGTTCAACAGAATAATCCTGCATAAAGGCTGATGCGGGCGGGGCGAGTGCTGCGAGCAGGAAAACCAACAGCATAGCAGAGAGAGACACCCCCTTCATTATACCAGCTGATCTATTTTTATTCATTCATGAGCCTTGCGGTCGCTTGTGCCGGTTCTGATCCATGAAAGGTTTTCAAGACTGCCATAGGAAATATTTTTGTAACTGCTGACCTGGAATTTCCAGAGTCCCGGTGTCATGCCCACCGGGTTATTGATCTTCAGATCAATCCTCCCGTCAATCCTGCCATCAGAGATATCATCAAAAGGACCAAGGGTCTTGTCCGGAGTGATGATCGTTACGGAGAGCGGATCTAAAGGATCACCGCTGTAAAGCGAGACAATAATGTAGGGGGTATCAGCCGATACGTACTTTGAGAACAGCGCCGTGTTTTCCCGATATCCGGCACGATCGGATTCAGACACGGGCCCGGCCATCCTGCTGTCTAAAGGTTTTTTCAGGGAATTGTCAACGATTGCAGGAGCATTGAACCGATTGGGATCCTGAAACGGGACCTGGGATACAAGGGCCATGATAATCACGGCACCGGCACAGAGCATGACGGCAATCCACAGGACTTTCATATAAAGATCTGTTCGTGAAAATGATATCAGGGTTGCCTTTTATCTTGGCAAGAGCCATGTGCCTCCAACATGTAGAGGATTTGCTCATAAATCGTTTAAATTGTCGGAGCTTTTTTCTGATTATAAATATCCCGGCCGCGG
Organism: Methanoregula sp.; assembly: GCA_041305785.1. Classification (GTDB taxonomy): domain Archaea; phylum Halobacteriota; class Methanomicrobia; order Methanomicrobiales; family Methanospirillaceae; genus Methanoregula. The sequence goes on from JBFYKS010000298.1 coordinate 13,164, forward strand.
CTGTTTCGCGTCCTGGCGGTTACCTATGACAATACAAAAAACCCGTTGCCTGACCAGATCAGGTATTATCACCGGCATCCTCATCGCATTGCTGGTGGGGGCATGTTCCCCGCCAGTCCTCGCGGGGGCCGGCAGTCCCGATACCGGATTCATTGCTTCCGGTGAGCAGCCTGCCTCATTACTGGATGAGTCCGGTGCAGACGAAACTGGCATTGCCGATGTCCTTTTCCCTTCC
>JBFYKS010000299.1:0-7039 GCA_041305785.1 Methanoregula sp.
GAATCGGACGCCCTGCCCGGGTATACCGTTTTCCCGGATTGTAAACCCGGTGATGGCAAGGATTTCCCGGATAAGGAAGAGGCCGTACCCGGTGTTTTTCCCAAATCCCCGGTTGAAGATCAGTTCTTTTTCCTCATTTTGAATTCCAGTCCCGTCATCTTCATAGATCAGTTTCAGGGTATTTTCGTCATGTTCACAGGATACCCGGATCCGATTGACGTGATCCCCGTGGCGGAGCGAGTTATCGATCAGGTTAAAGAAGACCTTTTCGATAAGGGGATCGGCATAGATCTCAAGATCGCCGGTATCAATGGCAAGGGATATGGATCCAAGATCCACGGTCTGCATGAGTGCATCAAGGGTCTGGCGGATGGGGATCCACCGGGGGGGTTCGGCGCCAACATTCCGGAAGTCGCGGGTGAAGACGATCTGCCGGAGGATTGTGTCGGTGATCTCGCCCACGCTCTGGAGTATCTCACCATTCTTTGCATCCTCGTTGCGTTTCTTTAAAATCGTGATGTATCCCTGGAGGGAATTGATCTGGTTGATTATGTCGTGCCGGGTGATGCTGGTTAAGAGCGCAACCTGTTTGTTTGCCTTTTTGATGATCTCTTCGGTATTTTTCCGGTCCGTGATATCGATGATGAAACCTTCGATTGCGAGAAGATCTCCTTTACGGGAGAAGACGCCAAGGCCCTGCTCCCAGACCCATTTTTCGGTCCCGGCCCGGGTGCGGATCCGGTACATCACCTGGAATTTTTCATGATTTGGAACCGCCTTTTGTATCTGCTCTTCTACCGGCCGGAGGTCCTCAGGGAAGATGAGTCCGGCAAAAGAGGTGGTGCCAGTACCGGTGAGTTCAGCAGGCTCGTACCCGGTGAGTTCGCACGCCCCCTCGCTGACAAACTCCATGGACCGGGGCCGGTCGGGCTTGCACCGGTAGGCCATTCCTGGGAGATTGCCCATCAGGGTTGCAAGCGCCCGCTGGCTCTCCCTGAGTTGCGTTTCAGCATCTCTTCGCTCGGTAATATCGATGCCAAAGGAGATGATGGCCTGGATCTGGTTCTTGTCAGCAAGGGTACTGTTTTTCCAGGAAATATATCGGGCCGTGCCGGATTTCGTCAGGATTGGGCTTTCAAAATTCTCCGGGGGATTTCCGAGTAACAATCGCTCAAAGCCGTCCTGGACAACCGGGCGCCGGTCCTCCGGCACCATGATCTCAAACCAGTTCTTCCCGACCACTTCGTGAGCAGAATACCCGGTCACCTGTTCTGCGGCCTTGTTGAAGAGGGTGATGGTGCCGGAGGTATCGAGACCGACAATCATGGCATTTGCCGTCCTTATCAGCTTCTCGGCAAAGTCCTTTGCCTGGACCAGTTCTGTGGTGCGTTCCTGTACCCGCTGTTCCAGTTCCTGCTGGTAGGTCTTCATCTCGGTTATATCTTCTAAGATTACTCCCACGGCCCGAGCCCCGCTCTCAAAGGTGAGCGGGATGCATTTCATCTTAAAGAACCGGCCGTCATGAAGCAGCCCGAACATGACCTCGCGGGAACCCCCTTCACCTTCAAGCGCCCGCTCGATGCAGGAGAGTTCAGGTGAGGAAAAGTGTGGTGCAAGGGGAGAATGGATGAGCTGGGTTTCCTTAAGATCCGCTTTGTCGAGCTGGAAGTAGGTGAGAAATGCGGTGTTTATCTCCTGGATGAAGAGGTCGTTATCAAGGATCAGGATGAGGTCTGAAGAGAGGCTCAGCACATTGGTGAGCGGCACCCGCTGGGTCAGGTAGAAGAGTTTTGCCGATCCCAGGGTCCGCATGTCCGCTTGGCCGGTGAGCACAAAGGCGTTGAGGTATTTGGCCGCGGTTGTGCGGTTGAGGGAGAGTTTTTTTGAGACTTCTTCTATGGTAAGCCCCTTGGGGTGCTTCTTCAGCAACTCCCGGATTGTGTCTTCCTCAGGTTCCCGCACCACGGATGGAATCACTTCTTACCAGTATGTTTGATGAATACCTATATAAATCAACGGTAACTATCAACGCCAATTAGCATTGATAATTATCAGAACAACAAAGTTTTAAATACTTCAAAGGAAAAAGGGGATCTGTTGCAACCAGAACCGGAAAAGCCGGTTTCATAGTTGCAAAATTCACCGGGTTGGTATCCCTTGGTATCATGGTGCCGCAACTGGCATCATCCGGATGGTGGGAGTTCAATCCGGCAGTGTGCATGGAGTTACAAGAGGTAATGAAGATGAGTTTCATTGACGATATGAAGATTGGAAAGAAACTGATGGGCGGTTTCCTGATTGTGCTGATCCTTCTGGCCGCCGGTGCCTTAATCGGGTACGTGAACCTTCAGGATGCCAATGCCCGGCAGGTCGTATTGTATGAAAAGATGCAGGGTGCAGAGAATCTGGCCCTGACCAATGCCGCTCTTGAAAAGATGCGGGGCGATATCTACCGGTACATTGCTGTCCCCGCTGACCGTGCGGCAACGAGCGCTTCGCTCAAGGATCAGGTCTCGACTATTAACGAAAACATGCAGGAGTTCCGTTCCCGCACGCTCAGCGCTGAGGACCAGACAACCCTTGGAAAGTTCGATGCTGCCTGGGCGCTGATGCAGACCGAGTACACGAAGATCGAACGGCTGGTCGACGCCGGTGACACGGCGGGTGTTGATGCGGCTCTTGCTGCGGGTAGTCCGGCAGTCACTGCACGTGCGGAATGTATTGCAACGGAGAAGGCACTGGTCACCAGCGCATTCACGACTGCTGAAGAACTCAACAATGCTTCTGAGGCCGCGGCAGCATCTGCGTCCATGATGCTGATCGTTTCGACCGTTGTTGCCATCATCCTTGGCTTTGGCATTGCCCTTTATCTCTCCAGGAGCATCACGGCTCCGATTGAACAAGTAGCCACCAACCTGAAAGAACTTGGAATGGGACACCTCGGGAACCGGTTGAAGATGAACCGGAAGGACGAGGTCGGGGAGATGGCAACCACAATGGACCAGTTCTCGGACGATCTCCAGGTAGGTGTGATTGGGACCATGCAGAAAATTGCCATGGGGGATCTTTCCACAGAAATGACGGCAAAAGATGCTCAGGATGAAATCACCCCTGCGCTCATGGGAACAATCCAGTCGCTCCGGGCCCTTGTAGATGAGGCTAACATGCTCTCGAAAGCCGCTGTGGCCGGTCAGCTCTCGACGCGTGGAAATGCGGATAAGTTCAAGGGTGGGTATAAGGAGATCATCCAGGGGGTCAACGAGACCCTTGAAGGGGTAGTCGCACCGGTCAATGAAGCCATGAACGTTTCCAATGAGTACGCGCAGGGCAACTTCACGGCACGTTTTGATGAGAATCTCAAAATCCAGGGTGACTTTGTCAAATTCAAAGGGGCACTCAACAACATCGGGATCCAGGTCTCGAAGTCCCTTTCGATAGTGAATCAGCAGGTGGGCGACCTTGCCGCAAGTGCTGAGGAAGCCAATGCAAGCGTTGAAGAAGTCTCTGCCGGCTCCGCCCAGGTAGCAAAGAATGCCAGCGGGGTATCCGTGAATGCGGAGAAGGCAACCCAGGGTGTTGAGCAGGTCCAGAAGGCAATGGAAGATCTCTCACGGACGATCCAGGATGTTGCCACCAAGTCGGAACTGGTTGCAAAGATCGTGCAGGACACCACCAACTTCAGCAAGGAAGGTATGGAACTTGCCCAGAAGACCGAGCAGGGCATGCAGGGCATCACCAAGTCCTCCAATGACGTGAACCAGATCATCGGAGAGATCAAGGATCAGATGGACAAGATCTCCGAGATTGTCAGCCTGATTACCGACCTTGCCAACCAGACGAACCTGCTGGCCCTCAATGCGGCAATTGAAGCCGCCCGTGCCGGGGATGCAGGACGCGGCTTTGCAGTTGTTGCAACCGAAGTCAAGTCGCTTGCCGTTGAGTCCCGGGCATCTGCCGAGCGGATCTCAGAGATGATCGACAATCTCCAGCGGCAGACGGTGAGTGCCGTCGATGCTGTATCGGCCTCTAATGCCGGCGTCAAGGAAGGCAGCGCTGCCTTGCAGGAGACGCTCCTCAGCTTCAACAAGATCGTGACGGCGATCGACAAGATCAGCCAGAACGTGAGCGAGGTTGCAGCTGCCGCAGAAGAGCAGGCAGCCTCAGTTGAGGAAGTGACGGCAAGCGTCAATGAGGTTGGCGGACTCATGCAGAACACGACCAGCGAAGCAACCGATGCAGCAGCCGCAAGCGAGGAGTCCAGTGCGGCGATCGACCAGATCACCAAGGTTGTCGCCAACGTCAACAGCATCGTAGACAAGGTGACAAAGGAAATCTCGCGGTTCCGGGTCTAGGGGGTTGTTGCGATGACAAAAGCAGCAACGGAAAACGATGAAGTGGCCCTTGCAGCAGGCCCGGTATCCGGACAGCCAGGTGGGGCCCTCGTAACAAGAGGCCAGCACCAGGCGGGCAAACTCCAGGTAGTAGAATTCCTGCTGGGCAAGGAGCACTATGCCGTGGACCTGTTCGATGTGCGGGAAGTGGTGGAGTATACCTCCATCACCCAGCTTCCCAATACCCCCACGTACATGAAAGGGATCATCGATCTCCGCGGGGAGATAACGACCATTATCGATCTCAAGGAGCGGCTCAACATCGTTGAAAAATCCGACCAGCCGATCGAGAACAGCCGGATCATCGTCCTTGACGAGAAGATCACCAAAGCCAAGACCGGCATTCTGGTAGACGATGTGCTTGCGGTCTCAACCTTCGAGCGCAGCGATATCGATAACACCTCTGCCTCGGGAGGGCAGGAGGATGCTGCCATCCTTGGCATCATCAAGAAGAAGATCAAAGAAAAGGAGCAGGAGCGGCACGAGCTGATCATCTGGATTGATATCCGGCACCTGCTCAGCGACATCGGGGAAGTCTGATATCCCCGTTTTTTACTTTGTATTGCACAAAAAAGTCAGGAGGAAAAAACCATGATATCTACCGAAGTCAAAGAGATTGTCTATCACTGCGATTGCCGGCGTTTCGTCACCGGGACCCCGGTTGCCCCGTCCATCTGCCATGAATGCGGCAGGAAGCTTGCGCCAACAGATCCCCCGGTCTGGTTGCCAGTATCGGTGAGTTCATCTTGAACCATTGGGCAACCAAACCCGCGAAAGCCTGCCACCCCAACAGGGTGCAGCAGGAACGGGAACAATACGAGGCAGCGATGAACAACCAGGATGCCCGATTAGCCGTAAAAGCACTGTGGCTACAGTATAAAGGACTGACGATAGAATCTGGTGGAACTACATTCCGTGTCGAGAATGCTGCCTGGCAGATTCCGCCTCCAGCTACCCCGGATCCGCAGGTCATTGACGGGCTCATGATTGCCAGTTAATGTGGCTTCAAGAACCCCCAAATGACAGGATTTTTTCCTGCCATGGTAGTCTGCCACTGTCCTTGCATGGAGATTTAAGAGATGATAGCCTTGACCCGACCACCCCCCTCAGCAATTCCCCCCTCATCCGGATCACCGTTCCCTGTGGGGGAATGCAGGGGGTCCGGTATCATCTCCGTTCTCTGCGTGTTTGAAGATCCGCTCTTCCTTGACCGGATTTGCCAGCACCTGGAAACCAACGGGGACATTTTTGCTGATATATCAGTATCGGTAGAAGATGCTCTTCACCTGATGGTCTACGTGGCATTCGATGCGGTTGTCACCGATGCAGTAATCTGGGAGGGGCAGACTAACGGGTTTTTGAAAGCGGTGCGGGATCGTGGAAACGGGATACCGTTCATCTGCATGATACGGCCCGGGAATGCCGTGATCGAAACTGAAGCCCGGGCATATGGTACCGTATTTTTCGTTCCCGTTGAGAAAACGAATACCTCCTTCGGGTTTGAACAAGTTTACCAGATGGTAAAGAAGGGGGTATCTGAGAAGAAGCAGTGTTCCCGGGTGGGGAATGTTCACCGGGCAATGGATGACGGGAAGGAACAATGATATCGGTACTGTACGTGGATGATGAACCCGCACTCCTTGAGATTGCGAAAATTTACCTTGAAGCGGGTGGAGAGTTCACGGTCGATACCCTTGTGTCTGCATCGGAAGCGCTCAACCATCTGGAGTTTCGGAAGTACGACGTGATAATCTCCGACTACCAGATGCCGGATATGGATGGGATAGCCTTTGTTCATGCCCTCAGGCAGAGAGGTAACACAACCCCGTTCATCATCTTTACCGGCAAGGGCCGGGAGGAGGTCGTGATCCAGGCCTTAAACGAAGGGGTGGATTTCTACCTCCAGAAAGGTGGGGAGCCAAAATCCCAGTTTGCGGAACTGCAGCATAATCTCCGGCTTGCGGTAGAGCGGCGGCGATCCGGACTGGCGCTCAAAGAGAGCGAGGAGAAACTTGCAGCGGTTGTAGCCGGCTCTCCCGTGCCCAAATTTGTGATCGATCAAAACCATCGGATCATCTCATGGAACCGGGCTCTGGAACTTATGACCGGCATCCCTGCCTCAGTTGTGGTGGGAACCCGCGATCACTGGCGGGCCTTTTACAAAGAAGAACGCCCTACGATGGCCGATCTTATCCTTGACGGGGCTCAGAAGAAGATCCGGGAACTGTACGCGGAGAAGATCGTTGACTCCCCGGTACTTCCCGATGCGGTTGATGTCATCGACTTCTTCCCGCACCTTGGTGAGACGGGCAGGTGGCTCCGGTTCATGGCATCACCCATCCGGAATGAACTGGGTGGGATGATTGGTGCGATTGAGACACTCATTGACATCACACCCGTCAAAAATGCAGAGGAGGAGTTACGAAAATCGTATGCGGCGATTGCCGCAGCTGAAGAAGAACTCCGGCACCAGTTCGATGAGTTGGTAGAAAAGGAGGTGCGGCTCCACGCGAGTGAAGAACGGTACCGGCAGTTCATTGAGACTGCAAACGAAGGTGTCTGGTCCATGGACAGCGTGTTCTGCACCACGTTTGTCAACCAGCGACTCGCGGAGATGCTTGGGTATGAGCGGGACGACATGATCGGCC
>JBFYKS010000300.1:0-3103 GCA_041305785.1 Methanoregula sp.
ATCAACGTCCCTTCCCCCGGAACGATTGCCTGTTTGCGGAAAGGCCGGTTTCACGTGCACGAGACGGAAGATGAATGGCGGGTGCACCTTGACCGGTACGACCCGGCAGTCCATCCCCTGCTCCACCTCATCGACGACGCTCCGCTCCTGCTCATGATAAGCGACACGTTCATGACGCTTGTTGCAGACACAAAGCGGACCGGGATCAGGAGAACGGCAGATCTCTTAAAAACCCAGCGGTTCATCTGGCAGGAGCAGGTACTTGCCGGGCTCCTCTTATGCCTTGTGGGGATCTTCATCATCAGCAATCCGTTCAGCTTTTTCCGGAGCCTGGTTGAGCAGATCATCCCCCTCACCATCATCTGCCTTGCGCTCTTCCTGCTCCTACGGCCGCTCCGGACCCGGTTACCGGAGCGATACCAGGCCATTGATATCTCCCGCGGGATTGGCATCCTGGGAGCAGGGATCTTTGCATTCTTCCTGCCCCTGGCCCTCTGGATCCTCCTCATCCTCGGGATCCTTGCGGCATGGATGATTGCAAGTGCGGCAATCCTCCTCTTCCGCGTTGCAAAAGGGCGGGATGCGGTGCCTGAAGGGTTTTACAGCCGGATGGCGACAGGAATCGTCTCGCTCATCCTGGCAGTTCTCCTTTTTGTCAGCCCTGCCGGTGTCATCGGATTGCTGGTCTGGGTCCTTGGGGATATCACCCTGCTCCTGGGCATCACGCTCTGCATCAACGGGTTGCGGCTGAAGCGGTGGATGAACCCGGTCACGGCCGGTGAAGCAGGCAGGTGAACCGGATCAGGGTCGATTGCGGGATACCGGAGTGATGGAGTATTCGATTTTTTAGATCTTCTCCATTTTTTTTAGAAATTACCTCATCAAAGCACATTTTTCCGATTGTCGATGGTGAAATGTACTTTGCTAAAGATACTGAAAGGGGAAAAAAGCGAAATTCGTTTTCATGAAATCATGAAAACCGTCCTTGCCCAGGCGCGACCCGACAGGGCGTCGCGCCGACCCCCATCAGGGGGTGGGAATCATCACAAGCGGGGGCAGGGGGCGGCAGCCCCCATTACACAGTTGACAAAACAAAAAAATTCCAGCATGAATGATGAGGGCAGGAATTGTTTATGGTCCTGTAACAAAATTATGTGCCCAAAAACATGGGTGAAGTTCCCCCCTTTAGAGTTTCATGGCTAATGAATTTCCACAACCAGTGTCCAAAACCGCGTGGTTTTTCCCACTCCTGGATCTGGAGAAGAACCATTTTTTTTATTCAAAGGCTGTGAACTCTCGTTCATGCACGATTCTTAAAAAAAGGAAAAAAAACCTATCCCTGCTCTCCCGCAGACATGGAGAAGGAAAAATTATCTCTGCTTTCGTCCCTTCAGCACCCAGACCGTGCAGCAGGTACCAAAAGCAAGGAATGCAAGCCATGGCAGAAGACCTGCCTGGGTGGGTTGTGGCATTGGAGTTGTTGCAGGAATTGGGGTGGGTGACGGAGACTCAACCGGGGAAAGCGGCTCCAGCGCAACGGACATCGTGCTGGTCTGGCCGGGCAGGAGCCGGAATTCGGTTGTCCAGGTCACGTTGCCTTCCCTCGCGATCGTGACCGTGTGGTTCGTGTTGGCGGCGATATCAGTGAAGTGCACACTCCAGCTCCCCGTGCCATCCCCCGAGCTCAACTCGCACATGCGGTTGATACATGCTTTGCCCCCGTCAGGCCTGATAAAGAGCTGCACGTTCGCCGTCTCGGGCGGTTTTGGGGGAAGGGCTTTGAGGTAAATGTCGCGGGTGAGGGCGGTGCCGGAGGGGTTGAGGTAGATCTGCCCCAGCCACGGCTCATACCCCGGCGTTCCGAACACGTTGAGCATATGGTACTGGCCCGCTTCCATGTTCTCAAAGGTGACGCTCCCGGGCCTGTCAGTCATGACCGGACAATCCCTGCAGGTGGTACCAAGGCAGACCGTCCCGCCACCCGGGTGGACGTTTACCTGTATTGTACCGGTGGCGGCCGATACCGGTGCCGCAAGGGTGAGGAGTGCAAAAAGGAGCACGATGCCCCCCCACCGGTTGAAAAAACCCATACCTGAATATTGATCAGTGGGGTGGATAAGGGTTGTGCAACCGGTAAAAAGCCGGATCTATTAGGTGCAGGCGCTTTTATTGGGTAGAGCGCCGGGCTCGTGCAAAAAAAATGGGTGCCTACTTCACCCGGCTCAGCAGCCCGTTTGCGAGATCGTAGTAGAGCCCGTGCACTTCCACCCTTTTCTCGTCAACAGCCTTTTTCAGGAGCGGGTAGGTGTACAGGTGCTCGATCTGGAGACGGACGTTCTCCTGCTCGATCTGGCGGTAACGGTTCTCCTTCTCAAGGGGCGTTGTCGGTGGCTGTATCGCGGAATCCACCCGCTCCTTTGCTTCGCGGGCATTGTTGAGCCAGAGCGGGATGTAGGAATCCGTGCTCTCCTTGTCAAGGGCGCGGATCGCCCCGCAGTTCGAGTGGCCGCAGATGACCACGTCTTTGACCTTCAGGTGCAGTACCGCATATTCCAGCACGGTTGCAAAGTTCCAGTCATGGATTGGCACGATGTTTCCGATGTTCCGCTGGATGAAGAGTTCGCCGGCTTTAGCCTGCGTGATGTGGCCGGTCTGGAGCCGCGAGTCCGAGCAGCCGATCCAGAGTGTCTCCGGGTGCTGGCTCCCGGTCAGTTCGTGGTAATAGTCGATGTTGGGAGTGAAATCCGACTCCCGGAACATAAGGTTCCCTAGTAAGAGCTTGTCAATCAATGCTACACACCTCTGACAGTGTACATAACCCGACGGGCGCCGGCCTATGCTTACTACTGATACTGGAAACGGGGGTGAAAGAAGCTTTCGCATTGAGACCGGGGCACAGAACGCGCGGGCGCTCCAAATCGGTAAAAATTGCCGGGTTTTTTCAAAATCTGCTGCGGGAATTGGTCTTTTATCGGTTGTGTCAGTTTCCGGGGAGTGGTGCTGACCGTTTCCGGGCCGGTGTTCCGGGCCTGATATCACGAATTCACCCTACAGGTTTATCAGGGAGCAGTGATAATCGCTATAGATTGTTTTATAAAGAATA
>JBFYKS010000301.1:0-2656 GCA_041305785.1 Methanoregula sp.
GGGCTCCTTCCATTTCAGGAGACAAGATCGCCTACGGCAGCCATGTTGTCAACGATAACTTCGAGGTTGTGGATTCCGTTGAAAAGGAAGTGGGCAGCAAGGCCACCGTCTTCCAGAAAGTAGGTAACAAGGCAATCCGGGTATCTACCAACGTTATTGGCGCTGACGGCAAGCGGGCGGTCGGAACCGAGATCTCAAGGGCTGTTTACGATGCCGTGATCACCAAAGGGCAGACGTATTACGGCACCGCAGATGTGGTCGGGGTAAAGTATGCCGCCGCGTATGAGCCAATCAAGAACGCAACCGGCGAGATCATCGGTATCCTGTTTGTCGGGACTCCTGAAGCCGAAGTCTACGGCACCTCAAAGGAAGAGATCCTCAAAAAGATCAACCCCAAGACCCTCTCCGACATGGCATTTGCCTTCTACTCCCAGATGGGGTGGTTCAACCTTGTCAAGGAGGAGTGGGACGAGGCGACCAAGACCCAGACCATCACGCTCTCCCACACTGTCGAGTCCGAGTCGTTCGGGAACACCGGCAAGGTCGTCTGCTTCTGCACGGCCGGCCTGCTTGCCGGGATTATTGAAGGGGCTTACGGGATCAAGGTTCAGGGCAAGGAAATCAAGTGCAAGTCCAAGGGTGACGAGCACTGTGTCTTCACGATCACCCACAAGAAAGAATAACCCTATTTTTTAAATATTATCTCGGCACAATCCTTATCATCAGACTATAACTCTTTCGGATACCCATGGCACCCATTCCCCGTATTCTGATTGTTGAAGATGACGAGATCATCTGCAACCTGATCACGACCATGCTCGAGAAGAAAGGGTATTCAGTTGTCGGGAAGATCAGCACGGGTGAGGAGTCAATCATGAAGGCTGCCGAGCTGGAGCCCGATCTCATTCTCATGGATATCCATCTTGAAGGGACGATGGACGGTGTTGCAGCAGCCCGGTATATCTTCCAGCTCTTCCACTACCCGATCGTCTTTTTGACCGCGCTCTGCGATGACGGGCTCCTCGAACGGGCCAAGCACGCCCAGCCGCTTGGGTACATCCTCAAGCCGTTTACGGACAAGGACCTCTCTTCAAATGTCGAGCTGGCGCTCTACAACCATACTATCCGGAAAAAGTATCTCGATATGTACCCGGTCGGGGAACCAAAGAAGCTCATGGCCGCCCTTGACCTTATCCTGATCCTGGACACCCGGGGCCGGATCATCTTCTTTAACCCGTACACCCCCCGGTTCCTCAACCTTCCTGAAAAGGATATCCTCATGCATCACTGGCGCGACACCCTGATGCTCATCAACGATATGACCGGTGAGCAGATCCCGGACCCGGTGCCGGAGGTGGTCAGGCAGATGCTTGTGGTGTCCCACGACTTCAATACGGCAGTGGTGACAAGGTCAGACAAGACAAAGAAAGTAAGTGCGGTGATCCGGCCCATCAAGGACGACCAGCACGAGCTTATCGGGGTTTTCATGCACATCCGGGAGAAGACCCTTGACCAGATCCGGATGGCGGCAAAGAAAGCCTGATTCAATGTTTTTTGTCCTGCTCCTGACGTTCCTATGGAGTATCCCAATTTTTAAGTAAAACCACGTCCAACCGCTTATGACAGGATTCTTTCCCGCACCTGATCATGCAGGTGCCGGACAAAGACCCGGTGATCCGGATGATAGCGTGAACGGCTTAGTATTCCATAAAACCCACCGCATCGGCTGGCACCATTCACGCCACTCCTATCTGGTAGATATCGGCCATGATATCGAGATCCGGCAGCTGGAGGTATCCGATCTTTTTGAAGACCGGCTGCTCGATCCTCCCAATCCTTCGACCCGCTACTTTGAGATCGAGATTGACGAGCTCAGGACCGGTGCAGGCAGGACCTTTATTTTTAAGAATATCTGGCCGGTCCGGGCACGGCGGAAACCTGACTGGCATATCTTAAAGTTCCGCATCCGGCGGGGCAGCTGGACGATCACCGAACGGATCCGGTCGGAAAGCAAAACCGGCGAGACCCAGTGGATCTATACTGACGATTTCAATATGCTCTTTGTCTCATCCGGGGGAAGGCATGACGGGGCGATGCTTGCAAGTCTCATTGTCGAAAAACTCCATACGATCGCCTTGTCAATCCGGTCCGGAGATCCGGTCCCCTCGGAATTCGAGAACCAGAGATCGTGCCGGAATGCTTTTGGTGAGATCTTTGCACAGGGAGTTGACGGGGCATTCCGTGATACCAAAGTGTACCGGCAGCATGCATCTGCTATCTCCGGGCAACCGGATAACGGTAACCCCCGGTCCTCTGCATCAGCGATCACGGGCAACCATGGCAGGATGGTGGTAAGTAACCAGCAGGCGGCGGAGCTGGCTGTGGATATCACCGAGATCGAGGAACTCCAGGACCTGAGCTGGCTCAACGATTAGGCTTGGGTTGCCAGCAGAAGAGAAAGAAAAAGAAGCGGGTTTTTTTAATTTTTTTTAACACGGGAACAACTTATTGTTCGGATTTCTTCTTGAAGAGGGCCTTGCTGAACCGTTCGATGAACCCTTCCTTGACCTCAACTGTCTTCTCTTCCTTGTATGCAACGCCGACAAGGTCGGATGCGATCCGTTTGATCGCCTTTGAGGCGGGGGATGTCGGGAAC
>JBFYKS010000302.1:0-6442 GCA_041305785.1 Methanoregula sp.
ACGGCCCGGCCTCGTGCTCATGGACATCCACCTTGCCGGAACCATGGACGGGATCGAGACTGCCGGTAAAGTTCATTCCCTGTACAATATCCCTGTCGTATACCTCACGGCCTATGCCGACAAAGCGCTCCTCGAGCGGGCAAAACTCACCGAACCCTACGGGTACATCATCAAGCCCTACGATGACCGGGGGCTCCAGTCCACCATCGAGATGGCGCTCTACAAGTTCCGGGCAGATGAACGTGTCAGGGAGAACGAAGCCCTGATCCGGTCAATCCTCAACATCAACCCCGACCCGGTCTTCATCATCGACAAGGACACCAACATCCTCTCCATCAATACGGCATTCTCGCGACAGAACCTTAATGCGGACGCATCCGGTTCCCCGCCCCCCCTCTCGTCCCTGGTGACCTCCGGAATAATATCAAGGGCACTCCTTGATGCCGTCCAGGGGCATTTCTACGATAAAACCCCCTATAAATTTGAGGAAGAATTCAACGGGAAGTGGCTCTCCCACACCATCTCCCCGCTCTTTGACCAGAACAACCAGATCTTCCGGTGCGCCATCGAGAGTTACGACATCACAGATCTCAAGAAACGGGAACTCGATCTCACTGGCATTACCCGCCAGCTCGAGAACGAGAAGCAGTCCCTTGCCCTCTTTGCTGCCATGCTCGACTCCATGGACGACTTTGTTGTGGCAACCGACATGATGGGCATGGTCATGTACATCAACAAGGCGTTCCGGGAACGGTTCGGGTACTCCCCTGAAGACATCTACACAAAACACATCAGCCTGATAAAAGATCCCGCCGATCCGTTTGCCATGGACACCAATGCCTTCTTTGTTGACAAGAAACGGGTCTGGAGCGGCAGCGTCACGCTGATGAATAAGTTCGGCATCCGGATAAAAACGCTCATCAAGAGCACTCCCGTAGCCGTTGACCAGCAGAATGTCCGCCGGGTCTTTGTCCTCCGTGAACGTCTGAACTGAGGCGGTCTCTCCAGCTGCATTTAAAAAAACGGTGAAACGGATCCGGTATCCGGTTTTTTGAATTTGAATTATCTGGTGAAAAAGATTTATTATCCTGTATCGTGATTCAATGACTTAACAGGAGGGACGTGTTCCCGTGTCCGCGGCAACCATCTTTATCGTGGAGGATGAACTCATCGAAGCTGAAGATATCCGCCAGACCCTTGAAAAACAGGGGTATCATGTTGCCGGGATCTGCCGTTCGGGAGAATCCGCGCTCGCGGCCTTCAAATCAATCCAGCCCGACCTTGTGCTCTTGGATATCCATCTTGCCGGGACCATGGATGGGATCGATACGGCAGAACAGGTCCATACACGCTACAACATACCCGTCATCTTTCTCACCGCTCATGCGGATGAGGCAAGCCTTGAGCGGGCAAAGGTTACCGAGCCATACGGGTATGTCTTAAAACCGTTCGATGAACGCGAACTCCGCTCCTCCATCGAGATGGCGCTCTACAAGCACCGGATGGAGGAGCAGGTAAAAGAAGACACCCGGACGATCCGGGTACTTGCCAATGCCATTCCCGATGCAGTGATGCTCCTTGATGCCAATCACCAGATCCTTGCTCTCAATGATGCAATGTCACGCCGGCTCAAAGATTCGCATCCCGGAATGCAGAAAGAACCTGCTATCCTGTTTGACCACGAGGGGATGTTCACCTCGCTGGAATCGCAGGTCAGCACCGTTTTCCAATCCGGCATTCCGGCACGGTTCGAGGAGAAGAGGAACGAAGAATGGTTTGAAGTCTCCCTTTACCTTGTCAACGGGCGGGAGGGACAAAAAAAGCGGGTTATGGTCCAGTACCATGATATCACCGATCACAAGATGTTCGAGAACCAGCTCAAGAAAGAGGGCATCACGCAGATCGAACAGAACATGGAGCAGTTCCAGATCTTAAACGACCAGATCCGGAACCCCCTCCAGGCGATCATGGGATACGTGAGCCTCGACGGTGTCCATTACCGTGAGCGCATCATGGAACAGATTGCGGTGATCGATACCCTTGTTGACCGCCTCGATCACGGCTGGGTGGAATCGGAAAAAGTCCGCCGGTTCCTTCTCCGGCACTACCGGGACCGTCCAAGCAGTGAAGCAGATGAAACCCCGGGCGGGAAACCCCCGGAGGGTACCTGATGGAGACCATCCTGCTGGTTGACGATGACCCTGCAATCCGGGAACTGTTTGCCATCTACCTTGAGATGGGGGGTTTCCGGCCGATCATGGCTGCAGGCGGCCCCGGTTGTCTTGAGATGCTCCGGCAGGAGACCCCTGACCTGATCATCCTTGACCTGATGATGGAGCCCATGGACGGGTGGGACACTCTCCTTGCGGTAGCAGATGCCCGGCTGTCCCGGCTCCCCCCGATAATTGTCCTCACCGGAAAACCCCCCGTTGCGGAGGAAATCCTGCGATACGGCGGCATGATCTGGGATTATATCGTCAAGCCGGTGGATGTAAAGCGGATCGTCTCGTCGCTGCATGCCATTATCGGCAGGGAAATTGAATTGCAGGAGGCGATGACATCGGCGTATTCATCGGGAAAGGACCGGGATGCGGTGCAGGAATATGCCCGGCTCCTGCGGCTGGTCCATGTTGCCCGTACCCTTGAGACGCGGCGCAGGGAGCGCCCGTGGACTGACACAATTAAAATCAACTCCCTTGAGGAACGTCTCACTACCCTGCATACCCGGCTCGGGTTTCCGGACCACCTGCTCAGGGAGAGCCTGACGAAAACCCCCCCAAGGGACGCGTGAATGGATGCGACAACCATAATTGGTACAAGGACAATTCAAAGAACGAACACACGAGGAGTGCAGGATGGAAACCCCCGCGATATTTATTGTTGAGGACGAGGCGATCGTTGCAAACGATCTCATGGAGACGTTAAAGAGCCTCGGGTATGCGGTGCCGGGGATCGCAAAGTCCGGCGAGGCCGCCATCGAGAAGGTGGGCGCACTCAGGCCGGATCTCGTGCTCATGGACATCCACCTCGCCACCCGGATGGACGGGGTGGAAACCGCCGGAAAGATCCACGTCCTCTACGGGATTCCTGTCATCTACCTCACCGCGTATGCCGACAAGGAACTGCTTGACCGGGCAAAGGTGACCATGCCGTACGGGTATGTCATCAAGCCGTACGATGAGCGGGACCTCCACTCGGTCATCGAGATGGCGCTCTACAAGCACCGGATCGAACGCGAGATCAAAAAACGCGATGACATTCTCTTTGCCCTCAGTTCAGCCGTTGAATGGCTGCTCCGGGTCACCCGCAGCACAACCCCTGCCACCAGACCCGATGAGTTCATCACCACCACCGACATGCAGAATATCCTCGACCCCCTCGGGCTTGCCCTTGATGCCGGCTCAATCGGGATCTTTAAGCTGACCCGCGATCCTGCGGGCAAATCAGCCATCAGCATGATCTATGAATGGGGATGCGCCGGCTATCACTCGTGCCTCTTCAAGCCGGAACTCAAAGGGTTCACGTATGCGGCACTGGGACTCCACCGGTGGGAGGACCTGCTCAACCGGGGCGAGGTCGTCTCCGTGGCTCCCGGGGCGTTTCCTGACGAAGAAAAACCGCTCTTTACCCTGCTCGGGGTCGAGTCCGGGGTCATCGTCCCCGTCTTTGTGAGGGACAGTCTCTGGGGCTTCATCGGGTTCTTTGACCTAAAGGCACGCACCCGCTCTCCCGATGAGATCGAAGCATTGCGGATAACCGCCAACCTGCTCGGTGCAGCAATGGGGTACCGCTAAAAAAGCACGGGAAGGACGATGCCATCAATCCTTGTTGTTGAAGACGAAGCGATCGTTTCTGATGATATCAAAGACACCTTACTGAGCCTTGGCTATACCATCGCCGGGACGGCAAAGACCGGCGAGGCTGCAATCGAACTGGCCGTATCGGTGCGTCCCGATCTCGTGCTCATGGACATCCACCTCGCCGGCACCATGGACGGGATCGAGGCAGCAGCCCGGATCCACCGTTACAGTATTCCGGTCATCTACCTCACCGCGTATGCCGATGCGGACATCCTGGAGCGGGCAAAGAAGACCGAACCGTACGGGTATGTCATCAAACCCTACGATGAACGGGGACTCCATTCAGCAATCGAGATGGCGCTCTACAAGCACCATATGGAGCGCCGCCTGCAGGAGAGCGAAGCCACCACCCGGCTGATGGTCAATACCACGCAGGATTTCCTGTACCTGATCCGTGCAGACGGGATATTCCTCCTGGTCAACGATGCGTTTGCGGAATACTGCGGGATAACACCATCTGATCTGATCGGCACCAGCGCGTACGATCTGGTTGGAAAGAACCTCATCTCCCCGAAGATGGCCTGCTGGAACATTGCCGTGGAAGGCGAGCGGCGGCAAAATTTCGAAGAGCAGCACAACCGGAGCTGGTATGATGTGACCATCTGCCCGGTGTATGATGAGCATAAGACTCCCGAAAAGTATGCCGTCAGCATCCGGAACATCACCGCAAAAAAACAGTCCGAAGATCAAAAAAAGAACAATGCCGAGTACTTCCGGCTGCTCATCGAGGATGCCTCTGAGGTAATGGTCATGCTCAATCCCGATGGCACGTTTGCGCAGGAGAGCCCCTCGTTCAGGCAGGCAATCAACTGCCCCCCCCAGGAGAATCTCCGGCACACCATCTTCGATCACATCACGATAAGCGATTACCAGCAGGCAAAACAGGTACTCTCCGAGATCCTCATCCACCCCGGAATGGCCAAACCCGTCCGGTTGAAATTCGAGAAATATGACGGGGCTGTCTGCATCATCAAGGGGATCATGAGCAACCAGAGCGACAACCCGTTCGTTGGCAGGATCGTCCTGAACGGGTGGGTAGAATAACAACCTACAGGTGAGTGCGTGCAGGATACGGGCAGGAAAATTAATGAACCAACACGGGCCGGGTTCCGGATCTTTATTGTCGAGGACGAAGCCATCGTTGCCGACGACCTTGCCGAGAGCTTGAAAGCCCTTGGTTATGCAATCGCCGGGGTTGCCCATTCAGGAGAGGCAGCCATCGGGAAGATCTCGGTGACGATGCCCGATCTGGTGCTCATGGACATTCACCTCGCGGGAAAGATCGACGGGGTTGATGCAGCAACCGCGCTCCATGAGATGAGCGATGTCCCGGTCATCTACCTCACGGCATATGCCGATTCTGCCCTCATCGGCCGGGCAAAACTCACCGCCCCGTACGGGTATATCATCAAACCCTATGATGAACGGGAACTGGAGTCGGTAATCGAGATGGCCCGGTACAAGTACGTGCTTGACAAACAGCTCAGGCAGAGCGAGGAGAACTTAAAAAAACTCAACGAGGAACTCGAGGAACGGGTAGCCCTCCGCACGGCCACCCTCCGGCAGCAGCTTGAGTTCCTCCAGCAGCTCATCGATACCATCCCCGCACCGATCTATTACAAGGATATAAAAGGAGTGTACCTGGGTTGTAATATGGCGTTTGAAGCCTACACCGGCATCAGTAAACAACGGATTGTCGGAAAGACCGATGCCGCCCTCTTCTCCTCCGATATGTCTTCCCTCTCGACCGAGAAGGACTCCCAGCTCCTCACCCGCCGGGGGATCCAGGTGTACCAGGCCAAATTTCCCCATGCCGACCAGACCCCCCGCGAGGTCATCTTCAAGAAAGCCAACTTCAGCGGCACTGACGGAAAGATCGGTGGGCTGATCGGCGTGATGATCGATATCACCGACCGTGTCGTTGCAGAGGAAGCATTGCAGGAGAGCGAAGCGCGGTTTGCTGCCGTGGTTGCTGACCAGAGCGAACTGGTGTACCGGAGCACGCCTGAAAAGACCTGCGTGTTTGCAAACCCGGCATTTCTTGCCTATTTTTGCCGCAAAGCAAAGGATACGATCGGGTATGTTTTTTCCCCTGTTGTGCATCCCGGTGATTCAGCAGACGTTTCGGCACATCTCGCATCATTGACCCCGGATCATCCCGTGGCGCCCGTTGTCTGCCGGATCATTCATCCTGACGGTTCGGTACGAACCCTGCGCTGGGTTGTCCGGGCATTCTTCGACAGCAACGGGAATATCAGGGATCACCAGTATGTCGGGCATGAGGTCACGCCTCAGCCAAAAAATCCCTAAGGGGAGTAAAAAAGCCGGGAGTTTGTGAACCCTGGTTACTGCATGAGGATCATCAGGAAACGGTTCTCTCCGGATTCTTCCCGGATGATGCCCGTTTTGAGCGCAACAGTCCTCACCCGGTCGTTCCTGGTTTCCACCCGGGCAAGGGGGGGCAGGTAGTCAACAGCTTCAAGATCGAGGATGCCCTTCACCATGTCATCAACCGGCTTATCAACGGTTGATGCGGACGGGTTCACGAGGGAGAAGAAGTTCTTGTTCTGCATCTCCTCAAG
>JBFYKS010000303.1:0-3884 GCA_041305785.1 Methanoregula sp.
GTGCTGACACGGTGATGATGGGCAGCATGTTTGCCGGGACCGACGAGTCGCCCGGGAAAGTCATCAGCATGAAAGGCCGGCGCTACAAACAGTACCGCGGCATGGGATCGCTCGGGGTCATGAGCACCGGCGAGTCAAGTGACCGGTACTTCCAGAAGAAGGGGATCGGTGCCACGAAGTTTGTGCCTGAAGGGGTCGAAGGTGTCACACCTTATGTCGGCCATGTGGGGGAAGTCATCTACCAGCTCGTGGGCGGGCTCAAGTCAGCGATGGGGTACACGGGCTCAAAGACGATTGGCGAGATGCACACCAAGGCCCGGTTCGTCCGCATCACGAATGCCGGGATGACCGAGAGCCACCCGCACAATATCATGATCACCGATGAAGCGCCGAACTACCGGCTCTTTGAGTGATCCCCTCTTTTTACCAACATTTATTCTTCTCACCCGACCAATCCCTCTCATGGACCTTTTCATCCTGCGGCATGGCAGGGCAGAGGATGCCGGGCAGGGCATAACCGATGGAGAGCGGAAGCTGACAAAGAAGGGGCGCGATGAGATTCACAGTATTGCTGAATGGATGGCGGGACAGGATCTCACGTTTGATCTCATCGCAACCAGCCCCCTTGCCCGGGCAAAGGAGACCGCAGAGATCGTGGCGGATGGTCTTGGTATGCAAAAGAAAATTAAGATCTGGAAGGTTCTTGTGCCGGGAGGAAATACGGATGACGTCTGTCGAAAGATCGAGGATCATGCGGATGCAGCGGCACTACTGCTTGTGGGTCATGAACCGCTCCTCTCGCTGCTCATCAGCCGGATCATTTCCGGAGACGGGAATGCGGGAATCGTGATGACAAAAGGCGCCCTTGCCAGAATCCGGAATTATTCTTACCAGACGCGACCCTCAGGTGAACTCCTCTGGCTTATCACGGCAAAGCAGATGGCAGGCACCGGACATCATTCAAAAAAGCCCGGTCTCGATACCCACGCGTTCATTCACTGATTGGCATCCGGGCATCCTGCGGGAATACCGGAGCAGGGTTGTTTTGGATGATGGTCGCTGCCCAAAATTTTTATTTTAGACGGTTATGGCAGCGCTTCATGGTGCAGAAAAAGGATCATGATCAGAACCCGGCTCCCGTAAGCAGGTACAGGAACCCGGTGATGACGAGGGCAACAAGAACAACAACAATTCCCGGACGTACCCCAAGCAGCTCCGGAAGGGTGTCGGCAGGGAAGGCACCCCGGTTGAGAACGGAATTTCCGATGCGCGGGTACAGGCGGGCAAAGATCCCGGCGCCAAGAACCATTCCGGCCATTCCCATGAGCGCATCGAGAGCCCCAGCTCCCACCGCACCGGCAGCAGTTCCCGGGCAGTAGCCGAGCAGGGCAAACCCGGCCCCGAAGATGAGGCCGCCAAAAACGGTTGCACCTATGGTGCCGGCCCGGCAGTGGAGCCGGACGAACCCGGCCGATTTCATCGCATAGATCCCGATCATCCCGACAACCACTGCGGAGAGCATGACCTTGACGACCGTGAAGTCAAAAAGAAGGAGCTGCCCGAGGATCACATCGTATTCGGTAACGCCCCCCTTCTGGAGCAGGAAGCCAAAGGCGATACCGGTGATGAGCCCGAGGAGCATCTGGAGCCGGGTTCCGGACCGGATTGTCGCAAGCGTGGTCATCCGCCGGCCCCTCCAAACCCGAACAGGAGTCCGGCAACCAGGATTCCCCCGGCAAAGAAGCAGATCGCGGCAACCCAGCTGACCAGCGAGAGCTGGAGCGTTCCCGAGATCCCGTGGCCCGAGGTGCAGCCGCCGGCAAAGCGGGCGCCGAATCCCAGCAGGACACCCCCGGCCACGGCGGTTATTGCGCGGAGGAGCGGATCCATGCCGAAATGACTGGCAAAGAGCGGGGGGATGAGAAGGAGTGAGAGCGTCCCGGAAAGGTACGCGGAGAGGAACGCACCGACGATGATGCCGATGAGAAGCGTCCACTGCCAGTCTATTGACGGGGAGATCTTCTGGTAGTACGGCATTGCTTTTGCCGAATCACGGGAGACTGCAACTTCCACCATGCCCGCGGTTTTGGCATACGCAGTCGAGCACCCGAGCGGGTGATCGGAAAGGAGAAACGCCGTCCAGATGAGGACGCCGATGCCAGCCCCGACCAGGTACGGCGACCACCTTACCATCGTAAGCCATTCGATCACCGCCCATCACCCCGCGGAAACTGGACAGGGCGCGTCATGGGGCAAACCCTGCCTGCCGGTATGCGCTGTAACCGCCGCCAAGATTCAGGACACGGGAGAACCCGTGCATCATGAGGATACCTGCCGCGATACTTGCACGCTGGCCCCCCTTGCACATCACCGCATACTGCCGGGTGGGATCGAGTTCGGCATGCCTCGTCCGCAGGTCATGCCACGGGATATGAATCGATTGTTCAGCATGGGCTGCCTCCCACTCCCCAATTGACCGGACATCGAGGAGGACCGCTTCGCCCGAACTGACCAGTGCGTGGGCCTCACCGGCAGTGACTACCGGCACGCGTGCGATGGGCAGCCCGAGCATCCCCCACGGGAGCATGCCTCCGTCAAGGAACCCGGCGATACGATCAAATCCCACGCGACGGAGCTGGAGCGCTGCGGCCTCAGCCTGCCATTCATCCTCAACAACCAAAAAGATCTCTTTTTGCGGCGGGAGGACCCAGCCGGCCTGCGTGGCAAAGTTCCCGGCAAGGTCGATGTTCCAGGATCCCGGGATATGGACACCCGAGAACGCCGGGTAGCCCCGGACATCGAGCAGCATGGCATCGTTCCCATTCAGAATTCCGGCGAAATGGTTCGGGGGGATCGGGACCGGACGTTCCAGGCTCTTCATCAGTGCCGGACCTTTCTGGTTGATGGCCGAACAGCGGGCAAAGTGATCGGGAGCCGCAGGCATATTGGAGGTGAGCGCCAGAACAAACGCATCCCGGTCCGGTATCTGGAGCGCATAATTGTATCTCTTCTCGTACCCGATGGTGCTCGACCGCTTCGCTGCCATTGCCCGCCCGCAGAGCGAACCCATCCCGTGGGCAGGGTAGAGTTCGCATTCGTCCGGGAGGGCCAGGATCTTCTTGTGCAGGTTGTCAAAGAGCCTGCCTGCCAGTTCCTCTGCCCGGCCCGGAAAGAGGTCCGGCCGGCCGACATCGCCGACAAAGAGCATGTCGCCGGAGAAGAGGGCAACGGGACTATTCCCCCGGGAGGTGTCGGTTGCAAGGTAACAGCAATGTTCCGGGGTATGCCCGGCAGTTTCCATGACCGAGAAGACGACATCCTCAAGCCGTATCTCATCGCCCTGTGCAACCGGCGTATGCGGGTAAGCGCACTGTGCGAACCGGGGCGCAACGATCTTTGCACCGGTCGCTTCCGCAAGGTCGAGGTGACCGGAGATGAAATCGGCGTGCAGGTGCGTTTCGAGAATGTGGGTGATCGTAACGCCCATCTCCCGTGCAGCCCGGAGATACCGGCCAACATCGCGGGACGGGTCGATGATTGCACAGGTGCGATCTCCCACAACAAGGTACGAGCTGTGCGCAATGCCCGGAATAAAGAACTGGCGGATGATCATGGGTGGTCAACCTGATATCCGGCATGAAAGGTGATGAGGATTGCGGCAGACCCGTGGATAACCGGGTTACTGGTCGCCCGTGCGGGTGGTTTTTTAATATAAAAGAGAACGCAAACCCCACAACAGGGAACGGAACGGCTGATGCACCGGAATTCAGGTCCGATCTGAATCCTGTTCCACAGGTCCGTTCCCGGCAATGCGGTATTTTCCCGCTGGTACCCGGATCTCAAAACGGGCGCCACAGCCTGACGAAGCGGTCTCGCGTATAGTG
>JBFYKS010000304.1:0-7113 GCA_041305785.1 Methanoregula sp.
GGATCGTCCCGCCCCGCTCCGGCCAGTAGCCGTTGAACCCGATATACAGGTTGGGAAGGCCCAGTTCGCGGGACAGTGCTTCGCTCCGGAACGTCACCGGGCCGGCATCGATCGGAAGGGACCCGTGAACAGGAAGCCAGTCCGAGAACCGGAAGATGCCGGGCAGGTCCTGTATTGTCAGATGCTTTTTTGCATATTCGGTACGGAGGAGAGACGGGTGGCCGTCCGGGCAGGAGAGCGTGTAGTGCTCGGGCACCACCTCGCCACCCTGCACGCAGCGGAGGACGTATTTTTCCGTCACAGGAGATCCTCCGTCTTTGCCGTGAGGGTGAAGCGGCGCCTGAGGATCCGGTCTTTTAAGTCTTCACAAAGGCGCAGGGCCCGGGCCCGGTCCGACTGCCGGAGGATGACCGGTACCTTCCGGTTGTCAAACCCCAGGGTTCCGAGGTTGCCGGAGAATGCCCCCCCGCAACATTCGAAGACGCAGGTACCGCAGTTTGTGCAGCGTGCGAGATCGATCCCCTGCACCGGAACGATTGCTCCCGCCGGGCAGACCGCCGCAGCGGCACAGGAATCACACCGCACGCAGGACTCAGGAGAGAAGGTGATGACCGTGTCCGTCCCGTCCCAGACATCGGCATAGGTGGTTGCGGCGAACGGGACCCGGTCCCTCACATCCGCCACGGGAAGGGGAATCTGATCGTTGGTAACCAGGAGGTGATTTAACATATCCCCGTCAAGGACCGGAACGGGAACTGCAACCGAGGTTGTGCATTCGGGTCCAAGGGAGGTGACAAAACCGCCCATCATCTCCGGCACCATCGATTTCATGTCCGCAAATACCGCAAGGTTGGGTTTTTGGGGAGTACCCCGCGTACCGGTACCCATGACATAACCGACACCGCCGTTCAGGAGGATCCGTGTCCCGATCCCGATCACCTTCAGGCCCGGATCGTTCTCTAAGGGGTTGATATCCCCGCAGCCACTCACCGTTGCTCCCGTGTACGGCCCGGTAAGATCCTTTACCGCAAAGATTGTCCGGACAGGATCCGGCAGGGTATTGACAACGGCAAGATAATTTTTAAACGCGCTCCGGGTCGTCACCATGCGGGCAAGACCCATATCGGCAAGCGTGACGACACGGCTGAACCGTTTCCCTGCCGATTCGACCTCAACACATACCTCATTTCCTTCCACGAGATCGCGGAACAGGTGTCCCCCGCCATAGGTATGGCTGGCATGCGAGGTTCCGTACACCATAACATCCACTGACCCGAGTCCCTCGTTCGGGCAGGGACCCGGGATAGCGGGAACGCCATTGAGCCGGACCGTCTCAGCCTGCCGGAAGGTGCCGGGCGGGGCAACGGGAATATGCAGGACCGCCATTGTCCCGGACATGACCCCGAAAGTGCCCGTGGTAACGACATCGACATCCGCAGCGGTGATCTTCTCCCCGTCCGCGATGAGTTTTTTGAGTTCCGCTGCCGTATATACGACAGCCGATCCATAAGCAATTTTCTTATTAATTTCCTCAACCGTCTTCATGACTGTTGCACCCTAAAGTATCCGGATATCCTCGACCCGTACATGCAGGCCGCTGGTTTTTTCAAGCACCATATTCACAACACCGGTATGTGCCAGGTGCATCATGCAGAATGAGGGGAGGAAGGGCTGCCGCAGCCCGAACTCCGGTGGCCTTGTTATCACCTTTACCATCCCCTCGAATCCGATCACATGATAGGCCTGAATATCCTTAACGGTTCCCTCACGGGCAGCACGGGGACCGATCGTGTGACAGGTGAGGACACCGGTCACGGGGTTTGCATCGATCACCCGGAGGACATGCTGGATGGGACAGCCCGCTCCCATCGGCCGTCCCAGTACAATATCCCCCTTTTTGATATTCCAGCGCTCGACAAGATCGGCCCGGAACGGGAGGATGATCTTCCGGGCCGAGGGTTCATCACCCAGTGGGCCGATGGTGAAATCGTAAGGTTTGCCGCAGACATCGATCCCGGAGTATTCTGCATCCTTTGCAGGGGAGGAACCGGCACATTCTCCATGGAACGGGCAGTCCTCCCGCACCTTTTCCCCACGGGACATGAGTATAAGGAAATCCGCACAAGTCGCTGCACCACAGGCACCGCAGTCTTTCCCGCAAGGATTCCAGTCTCGCATCCCCTAGTCCCCCCGGAAGAGATCATCCGCATGATCCAGTTTCCGCACAACCCCGAAATGGTTCTGCCAGCCAATCTCCCGTTTTCCCACGCAGATGGTGCAGACACCAAGCGGGGGAACTCCCCTGAGCGTGATGCTTTTTTTATCTGAAATTTCCGCAAGCGAGTCGATCGATCGCATGAGGTACCGCAAGCCGGTGCCCTGGATTGCATTCGTCTCCACGATGTCAATTGCAGGTGCAACTTCCTTGGTCTTTTCGCGGAAGACCTCTTTTTCCGACTGCGACACAAGATCCGTCTTGGTGATGACCGCAACATCGGCAAGGGCGATCATCGGACCCATTTTGAGGGGTGAGTTCATACCGCTGACCGCGGAAAGGACAACGATCCCAAGAGACTGGGTCACGTAGGGCGAACAGCGGAGGCAGAGCCCGGCACTTTCCACGATGAAGAGGTCGGAACCCAGTCCTTCTGCCCAGCTAATCGCGTCCTGCAGGACCATGATGCCGGTATGATCGGGGCAGAGATCACCGGAATAGATCTTCTTTGCCGGGATATTGAATTCAGCTTTGAGTTCCTCGTCTTCAAATGCCCGGACAACATCGATCTTCAAAAACGCTATCTTCTTCTTTTCCGAGAAGTGCCGGATTATCTGCCGGGTCACGGCAGTCTTGCCGGCGCTCGGGGGGCCGGCGATGATGAGGAGTTTCATACCAGATACCCCGGTTCTGTTAAGAGTTCCCCGGCACGGATCCGTTCCCGGAAGCGGCACATCGTGAGATCGATACGTGCAACCATGTCGCGGACAGGAAGTTCCCTTCCTTGAGGATAGAGCACCTTTTCAACGGCCCCATGGCGCATGACAATCCGCCGGTCGGACAAGAGTGATACGAGCGGGTCGTGCGTAACAAAGATGACCGACTTGCAGTGCTCTTTTAAGACCTCGATGACCCGCTCCCGAAAAATTCCCGCATTCTCCACTTCATCGAGCAGGATCAACGGTGCGTTACTGATGAGGATGGCATCAGCAACCATCAGCGACCGGGTCTGTCCTCCCGAGAGTGCGGTGATCCGGCAGCCGGCATGGATCTGTTCGCCGGTGAACTGGTTGGCAAGATCTATCGTGTCAGCAATAATGTCCGGTGTTGTGATCTTCCGTGCCCTGACATGCATGGCAAGAAA
This sequence comes from Methanoregula sp., assembly GCA_041305785.1. Classification (GTDB taxonomy): domain Archaea; phylum Halobacteriota; class Methanomicrobia; order Methanomicrobiales; family Methanospirillaceae; genus Methanoregula. The sequence goes on from JBFYKS010000304.1 coordinate 3,360, forward strand.
TGCCTCAACGGTCATGTCGGCAAGGCACTTGGTGTTCTGGGTGATGAGGGCTATTGGTTTTTTTGACGGGTCGCGGATGAACTCTTCTGCGGGGATCTCCCCGTTGACAAGGACGGTCCTGCCCGTTGCGGTGTCATTCTGGGCAAATACTTCGATATCGTTGATGAAGGCGGTCTTCCCGGAGCCGGTTGGCCCGACAATGGAGATCGTGTCTCCCGGGCAAATAACAATCCGGTCAAACTGCTCCGGGTTATTGTGCTTGTCATGGCCGGGAAGGATGGTGATCTCGCGTATGCTGCATCCGCTCATAGTACTCTGAGAACCGGACTGTTGGAAATAACTTTGCTAAAAATTCTAAAAAAGTTACCTTAAAAGGAAATATTTTTCTAATAAGTTGCATTACAGTAATAAGATGCTCTCAAAAAGGATATTTGAAACCGATTTCCGATCCGCACTGGAAGAGGAACTGCGGCGCAGAGACATGACTATAAAGGAGCTTGCAGAACAGTCCGGCATCCCGCTTGCCACCCTCTACAAGATAAGCTCGGGCGAAGTTGACGTCCGGCTCTCGACAATAAAAAAGATCGTTCTCGTACTTGAGAAAAAACTCCCGCCCTTTGTGGCAGTCATTGCGGCAAAATTCCTGCTCGATGAACTGGAAGGGCACGGGATCACGGTCCGGGACAGGGTCTACCAGATTCGGGGATATACGGCAAACTCGATCGAGGAATGTATCATTGCGGCGGTCATGGCGGAAAAAGAGGGGGCGGCAGGGATCATCTGCGCCCCGGTCCTCGCCTCCATGGTCGAGAAAGTCGTGGATGTCCCGGTCGCCATCATGAAGCCAAAGGCTGCAACCGTGCTTGATGCCCTTGACGTTGTTGCCCGAAGACTTGGTGCCTGATAACGGGTCAGGGATTTGCCAGTATCGCCGGCCTCCCCGGGTGTACCTCTTGAACCGTCACCCGTCTCACTCGAACTGCGCGACCGCCTCCGGCAGGCAGGTGACCACGCCCCGGATCCCGGAGACCGTGAGTGTCATGAGGATCGCATCCACAACTTCCTCCTTTGTAGCCCCGGCGGCCTTTGCCATCGGGACGTGAGCCTTCACGGCCATCTGGTCGCCCATCGATGCCTTCATCGCGATGTAGATGAGCTGTTTTGTCTTCTGGTCGATCCCTATTGTCCCCACAAGCGACAGGATCAGGCCGTTGAACGCGGCTGCAACTTCCGGCGCTTCACGCTGGAACACTTCCATCGGATTTGACTGCATGATTGGTCCTCACCAGTAATAGTGATGCTATCCTTTTAAAAATGGACCGGGCAGGAAGTGAAAGTGGCCGGAAGCGTCTTCCCGTGCCCCGGATCGCATTCATACCGGCAAAAAGTATAAGGTTTCAAGAATCCTTTGGGAAAAATGGTGAAAGTACCATGGTAAAACTGACTGCTGAAATGAAGGAAGCATTCTCCAAGATGAAGGTATTTCCGGTTGCAACCGCATCAAAGGACGGGACCCCGAACGTGGTCCCCCTCGCGATGGTCAGCCTCCATGACGATGAGACCATCTGGATCACGGACAACTTCATGAACAAGAGCGCAACCAACATCCGTACAAACCCCAAGGTGGCAATCTACCTCTGGGGGCCGGAGATCAAGGGCTGCTACCAGATCAAGGGGGTTGCCGCAATCAAGAACAGCGGGCCGGATTATGAGGAGATGAAAGCCGACATCAACAAGAAGCGTCCCGAGCTCCCCGCAAGGTCCCTTGTCTCGGTGAAGATCACCGAAGTCTTCGAGTGCAAGCCGGGGCCGACCGCGGGTGCAAGATTAATCTGATCCGATCAATTCCTTTTTTCCACCCCCGGGATCGCAACAAACCAAAAAGACCAGCAGGAGCCTGGAACGCATCCCGGATATCCGTCTCTTAGTTTCTTTCAGAGGGGGGAAATACGAAGTCTGCATATCCCCTTATATTGCAAAAATTCCCGCGCGGGTGTCCCGCCAGGTACAGCACGCTCAGTCGGAAAAGGGATTTTGGCGCACCAGCCCCTGTCACCGGGGTAGCCGTATGCAGGGGTTTTCCCACCCGGATCATCAACGGGTCCGTTTTTCACCGATTAGCCGGCAGGTTGCCGGCGACCTAAAAAAAATATTATTTTGCCCCGGGCTTTGAGCCGGGTGCCGCGGTCACGATTTTTAAGGATTCGATAAGTTCGGGGAGGATCTCGGCCGGGATGCCCATGACCATCTCGCCATCCTCGATTCCGGAGAACTTCCGGGAACCATCGCAGCCAAGCGAGAAGTTCACCTTTCCGGTGAGGTAGGTCTGAGTACTGGTATCGGCGCAGATCGACTGGATGCCGGCAAACTCGGCGTTGATCCGTCCCCCAAGGCGGAAGAGGGTGCTTTGGGCAATCTTGAGCATGCTCCAGGGGCTTGCCACGATGAGGATAACCTGCGGGTCGAACGGGGTCTTCTCTAAGGGTGCGTAGAGGGTTGCATAGGTTTCTTTAAGCCCAAGGTGTGGGATCCGGTCGATTGTCCTCTTACAGGCAGCGGGACTCTGGAATTTCCCGAGTTTGAAATAAAAGTCGCCATTTTTTAACGTCTCGGTAATCTCCTTTAAGCCCAGCGCCCATGCCCCGCCATTGCATTCGTGATTTTCCACCGTGGAATAGAAGGTTTTGCCTTCCTTCCTTGCAAGACTGACCATTGCGCAGTGACGGATGGTCTTGTCGAACTTCTCCATCCCCGCCGGGATCTCTTCTTTCTTTGTCACGAACCGGAACGCTACCGGTGAACCGGACAGTTTTAATGCGGTCTTCAAGGTCTTTGCGGCCTCTGCATAATTTATCGCGATCTTCATATCTTGTGACATAAACTGACCTCATGAGTCCCAAATCGGGGACTTCTCAGATAGACCATAGGATGGACACGAAATAAAACCTCGTATGGGGACCCCGGCAACATGGCAGGACATCCACTCGTCAGGCCGGATCCACCTGAAATTGGGAGGACGGGGATCCGGCGCTACTTTTTTCCCATTGGCAGGATCACACTCTTTACCCGCGACTCCAGTGGCCCGGCTTATCTGCCCTGCCAACAGAGGGAGCGCGGATCCTGGTGAACTATGGACTTTGGCGCATTACTTGACGATGCCTTCTCGTATACAAGGAAAGGCATCTTTGGCGATCTGAACCGCTGGGCGGCACTCATCCTTGCGGTCATCTGTCTTGGCATCCCGATGAACGGGTATGTCATGCGGATCTACCGGGGGACAGATGCCGCACCGGACGTTGAGCGGTGGGGCACGCTCTTTATTGACGGGCTCAAACTGGTCATTGTGGGACTTGTCTATTCCATCCCAATCCTGATCGTCTGGGCATTCATCTACGGGGGTATGTTCATGGAGATGGCAAAGGGGAACCTGGATGCGGCGGGGACCTTTGAACCGAACCTTGCACTCCTGCTGCTGATGTATGCAGTCGAGATTGCCGTGGGTATCATCATGCCGGTAGCATCCATCCGTTTTGCCCGGATGAACAGTTTTGCCGAGGCGTTCAATTTTAGCGCCATCCTCGGAACAATCGGGAAGATCGGCTGGATCAGTTACCTGCTCGCGCTCATCATTCTCACCCTCGTCATCGGCATTCCCATCTTCATCCTGGTCTTCGGATTCATCATTGTTGCAGGAGCCGGCATATACCTGACAGGAGGAGGGAATATCGCGCTGCTTGGTTTGGTCGCACTCTTC
>JBFYKS010000305.1:0-2523 GCA_041305785.1 Methanoregula sp.
CTGGGGTTTGACAACCGGAAGGTACCAGTCATCCTCCGGCAGTCGGACCGGGCCCGGGCCCTGCGCCTTTGTGAAGACTTAAAAGACCGGATCCTCAGGCGCCGCTTCACCCTCACGGCAAAGACGGAGGACCTCCTGTGATCCCGAAGTACACCCTCCGCTGCGTCCAGGGTGGCGAGATCGTGCCCGAGCACTACACGCTCTCCTGCCCGGACGGCCACCCGTCTCTCCTCCGTGCCGAATATGCAAAAAAGCAGTTGACAATACAGGAGCTGCCCGGCATCTTCCGGTTCTCAGACTGGCTTCCTGTTCACGGATCCCTTCCGGTCGATGCCGGCCCGGTGACGTTCCGGAGCGAAGCACTGTCCCGCGAACTGGGCCTTCCCAACCTGTATATCGGGTTCAACGGCTACTGGCCGGAGCGGGGCGGGACGATCCTGACCTGCTCGTTCAAGGAACTCGAGGCGCTCCCGACGGTTGTCCGTGTGCAGGAGCAGCGCCCCTCACCCCTCGTCATCGCATCGGCAGGAAATACCGGCCGCGCCTTTTTGCAGGTATCCGCCCTGACCGGCATCCCGGTCGTGGTCATCGTTCCTGAAAACGGGCTTCACCGGCTCTGGACAACGTCGCCCGCCTTCGGTGCCTGTGTCATCGCGGTGAAAGGGGATTACACCGATGCCATCCGGTTCAGCCGCGAAGTCTCGTCCCTCCCGCAGTTCCTTGAAGAGGGCGGGGCAAAGAACGTGGCCCGCCGCGACGGGATGGGAACGGTGATGCTGGACGCCGCTGTAACCATCGGGCGAATACCGGAGTACTATTTCCAGGCAATCGGCAGCGGGACCGGCGGGATCGCGGCATGGGAAGCGGCCCTCCGTCTCAGGGAGGACGGACGGTTCGGCACCCGGCTCCCGCAGCTCCATCTCAGCCAGAGCATGCCGTTTGTGCCGATGGTGTCTGCATGGAATGCACAGCGCCGCAATTTCCTGCCGGAAACGGACATGCCGGATGCACGGGACGCGATCGCACAGGTCTACTCCGATGTCCTGACCAACCGCGAACCCCCCTACGCGATTACCGGCGGCGTATTCGATGCCCTGGCCGCAACGGGCGGGAAGATGTACGCGGTGAGCAACGATGCAGCACGCAGGGCGGAAAAGCTCTTCGTGGACTGCGAAGGTATCGACCCTGACCCGGCAGCAGCGGTCTGCATCGCGTCGCTCGTGCAGGCCTGCGAATCGGGCACGATAGATACAAAAAAGACCGTCCTGCTGAACATCACCGGCGGGGGATATGCCCGCGTGCGGGAAGATCACACGCTCATTCCGGTCAAACCTTCCTTTATGGTTCCTGCCGGAGCATCGGTTGACAGCATTGCGCGGGAATTGCGCGATCAGGTGATGCCCCGTGCATGAAGACCGTGTTATCCGGATCCTGAAGGATCACGGGATCAGTCTCGTTGCTGCAATCCCCTGCGACCGGACAAAAGATCTCCACTTCCTGCTGCCGCAGCACTTCCGGCACATCGGTCTCACCCGGGAGGAAGACGGTGTCGGCGTCTGTGCCGGCTCATTCCTTGCCGGTGAGCGCCCCCTCATGACTATCCAGAGTTCCGGCCTTGGCAACATGCTCAACGCGGTCATGTCCCTCACACGGACATACGACCTCCCGCTCCCGATCCTTGCCAGCTGGCGGGGGGTGGAGGACGAGGTTATCCCGGCACAGGTGCCGTTCAATTCCGCGATCCCGGGCATCCTTGACGCAACGGGAATCCCGTACACGGTCATCCAGACCAGTCGTGAATTTGATAAAATCGGGGATGTGATCGAGGATGCATTCAAAAACCAGCGGCCGCATGTTGCCCTCGTCCTTCCCGGTGCCTGGGACGGCCCGGTCTCCTGCCGGGAGGAACTGCCACTTCCCCCGCGGAAACGCACAGTCGACCTGGCGTACCACCGGGATATCCCCGAGCCGGTCATGACCCGGAACGAAGCTATACGAATCATTGCCCGGCATCTCGACGAACAGGCTGTGGTCTCCAATATCGGTGTCCCGTGTAAGGAACTCTATGCAGCAGTCGACCGGGCCCTCAACTTCTATATGCTGGGCAGTTACACGCAGGCCTCGCCCATCGGTCTTGGCCTTGCCGTTGCAACGGGGCGTGCCGTCTGGGTACTGGACGGGGATGGGAGCATGCTCGGGACCGGCATCCTGCCGGTGATCGGGACAGAGTGTCCGGAGAACCTGACGATCTTCTGCCTTGATAACGGGGCGTTTGGCAGCACGGGGAACCAGCCGACCCCGGCCTGGGCGGGGACGGACCTTGAGCTCCTTGCGATTGCCGCCGGCTTCCGGTACACGGCAAAGGCCGGTACGCCGGAAGAACTTGAGCGGGTCATCGCCAACCTTGACACGGGCCCGAACTTCGTGCATGTCATCCTGCGGCCCGGCAACGCGGATGTGAAGAACATCCCGCTCTCCCCGCACGGGATCCGGGACCGGTTCATGTCCGCAATCAGGTAAGCC
>JBFYKS010000306.1:0-24909 GCA_041305785.1 Methanoregula sp.
GCCCCCATCCAGATCCTCTGGATGAACATCGTGACCGACAGCCCCCCGGCCCTTGCGCTTGCGATGGACCCAAAGGACCCCGACACCATGAAACGCCCGCCCCGCCGCCCGAAACAACCGATCCTCACGTGGCAGTCATCAAAAGAACTCATCCTCACCGGCCTCGTGATAGCGCTTGTCACACTCGGGGTTTTTGCCGGTTACCTTGCCGGAGGTCCCGACATTGCGGGAAAAGCCGGGACCATGGCGTTCTCGGTCATCGTCATCTCCCAGTTATTCACTGCCCTCGCGTACAGCGGTTCCCAAGAGCGATCCCTTATTGAATCCGGCTTTTTCAGGAATCCATGGCTCTGGGTTGCGGTGGGGTTTGGGATGGCTACGCAGTTCCTTATCACGGAGTGGGGGCCGGTCATGGGGGTGTTCGGGACGGTGCCGTTAGGATTTACTGATTGGGTACTGGTTCTGCTGGTTTCTCTTGCTCCCGTTATCGTGGTGGAGGGGGTGAAGCTGGGGAGGAGGAAACGCGGGGTGGTGACTGAGTGAGAACGGTCGTTGGTCCCCGGGGCAGCGCCGCGCGAGGGTTGCGCACGGAAAACCGCTTTTCGTGGGAATGCCTCTTTTGCGACCGTGCATATACCCGGGAAAAACGGACCGGAACGAGTTTTTCCCGGATCTGCTGAGTAATTTTCGTGCAAAGAGTACCGGACCGCGTTTGTCCGTACAATATCCCGGTACACGATGCGGTCGTAATATGCCCTGGGGTAATCCTGCTTAGTGCATTCGTTCTGCAAGAGGCAGAATTCCGGGTGGTCCCTGGCACAAACGCGGACCACCATTTACAGTTTCCAAAAATTGAAAAATAAAGGAACCTTATTAGCACGTGTGCTATCATGAGAATATGGCCGGCATTGCACAGCCTGCCAACCTCACTAATAAAACACAATAGCCACTATCACAAATCTCTACAACTTTTTTTGCAGGGGATCTTCATCCCCCCTGCTTCTCTCTTCTCATGGTTGAGAGGAACCGGCCCGGTATCCCTCAGTTCTTTTTTTTTACACAGTCCTCACAATCCATAAAAAAAGAACCCGGCACTCGGGAATATTTTCCAAATCACGGTCAAAAAAAACAATAATTGCAAAAATTTGCAATCAACGGTTTTTATTATTATCCCCGGCATCCCATCAGACCGCATGGACCTGGTGATAAAGACGAAGAACCGATCTCACCTTCCCGTTCTTGCGGGGTTGTTGATGATCATCCCCATCCTCCTGGCAGCAGGATGCACCGGGAATGTTCCGGAACCTGCGGGACCAGGACTGGATGGGACCCGGTGGATCCTGACCGATTACGTCACCGGGGGAACATCCCGGCCGGCCCTGGAGGGTACCACGGTAACCCTGGAGTTTCCCGATGATAAAAGAATCACCGGTTCGGCCGGTTGCAACCACTACTTTTCCGACTACCGGATGAAAGGGACGACGATCGCGATTGGACCGTCTGGGAGGACGGAGATGTACTGCACCGGGCCGGGGGTGATGGAGCAGGAGAGTGCCTACCTTGCACTGCTCAATACGGCAGCAACAGTAACGACCGGGAATGACCGGCTCACCCTAAAAGATGCAAAGGGCACAACCATCCTCACCTTCACGCGCCAGGTGCCGCCCGAACCAGAGCCCCTAACGGGAACGAACTGGACCCTTGACTCTCTCTATTCAGGGGATGCCGTCTCATCAGTCCTGAGCGGGACCACGATCACGGCGGTATTTGACCGCGAAGGGCGCGTGAGCGGCTCGACCGGGTGCAACCGGTATTCGGGATCGTACACGGTAGCCGAAACCTCGCTTGCGATCAGTTCCCTGGGTTCAACCAAGATGGCATGCCAGGGGGAGGGTATCATGCAGCAGGAGAGTACGTATCTTGTATCCCTCCCCAAGACAGCAGTGTTCACCATCAGCGGTAACCGGCTGAAGCTTGCAGACAAATGGGGGACACCCCTTCTTTCGTTTACCGGGGAGTCCTGACGGGAAATTCCGGGCAATATTTTTTCCTTTCGGTGATGTCTTCCAATGTCTCAACAGCACCAATGATCCCACCCCGGGCGTTCTGGATGGGCGCTGCCGTGAAAAACAGCCACTTTCCGGAGGTACCCATCTTTGGGAAGAAATCCGTTGCTTCGTACGCGCCGTTAACAAGCCGTGATTTGCTGATCCTGCCCTGGTACCATTCAGCAAGCTCTTCAACCTTTTCATCCACCAGCAGATCCGCAAGGACCGGTCGTTCCGTATCGTAAAATACGATCCACGGGACCCGCTTACCCTTGACCTCTGCCCCGGTAATTCCGGTGAATTCTTCAATTGCCCTGTTCCAGGAGATGATCCGGTGGTTCTTGTCAATCGCAAACTGCGGCAGGGGTGAACCCTGGATAATTGAATTCATCCGTGCATCGATCTCAAGAAGCGCTTCTTCTGCATGCTTCCGGTCGGTGATGTCACGGATATTGCACTGGATGATCCGCTTCGTCCCCACCAGGTAGACATTGCTGATGAATTCCACATTAAAAATCTGACCGTCAGATCTCTCCAGCGGTATGTCTTCATACCGGATATAGCCCTCAGTTTTCAGTTCAGTGAATGCCCGCTGGGCAATGGACTTGTCCCTGATGAACCCGAGTTCCCAGAGATGTTTTCCGACAAAATACTCAAGCGGGTACCCCAGCATATCGAGAATGAAGGGATTTGCCTCGATGATCTGTCCGCTCTCCCCGTCAAGGATCAGGATTGCATCCTGTGCGGTCTCGAAGAGCCGGCGGTACTGGAGTTCAGACTTTTTCAGGTCATTTTCAGCAGCAATTCGTTGCTCTTCATGATCGAAGGTGGAAAAAGCAAATGAGAGATCCTGGGACTGTTCGTCCAGAAGACGGATAATCGGGTCGGTAAAAAACCCGGGTTCTGATGCATAAAAGGTGATGACACCGGCATTTCTGGTATTAAGCCCGAAGGGGAATGCGGCAAGTGAACGATAGCCCCGTTTCAGTGCAGGCACCCACAGGGGTTTCATGCATTCGTCCGTTGAAATATCATTACATACCATTGATCTCCCCTCACGGAATGCCATGCTTGTAGGGCCCGTCTTCCCCTTGCCACCATCCGGGGATATCCTGATCCGGTCAAGGTACCCTTCGGAGGACCCCTGCATGGCTACGGGTTCTATGAGATGGGTTGTGGGATTTTCAATCCCGGCCCATACCATCGTAAATCCGCCGTCATCGACACAAATCCGGCAGATCTCCTTTAAGAGGTCGTATTTATCCGGGATACGGATGATTGCCCGGTTGGTTGCGGAAAGCACCGTATAGAGACGGTTGAGGGCGGTAACCTGCGTATCAGCCAGCCGGTGTTCAACGGCTGTAAGGATCTTGTGCCGGAGCTCGGCAAACTGTGAGGTTGCATCACCGCCTTTCTGGAGATAGAAGTTCGCCCCGTTGTTGATCGCCTGGATGACCACTTCTTCCCTGCCTCTTCCGGTAAACAGGATGAACGGGACCAGCCCGAAGCGGGCCCTTACCTCGATCAGGAACTGGATGCCATTCATCCCGGGCATCTGGTAATCGGAGATGACAGCATCAAATGTTTCGTCTTTGAGTAACCTGAGCGCTGCCTGTGCGCTCTCTACGGTCGTTACCATACAATTTCCAGGCTGCTCAAGGAACTGCTTACCCACTTCAAGAAGACCGGGGTCGTCGTCGACATAGAGGACCCGGATTGCTGCTGCCATGATTCACCTCTCGTATCCCGCTGGCCGGTGTTGTGGAGTACTCCAGAAGTGCCGGGCCCCGGGACTGCACAACATGACGGTGATTGCTGGGTCAGATCTGCCTTTATTCCCTGCCCCTAATTCCAAAATTTGTAATGATATTTGAGAAATTCCTTCAAACAGGATTCTTCAGCCGCACCTGGCTGATAGTTCTCCCTCCGCCCGTTGCAGTCCCGGCCTTTCCTTCACCAGCGCAATATTACCCTGGTATGCACAAATCCCCCTAAATGTGAACACGCCATGGACAACGCTAAGCCCGGGCCGGAAAACAACCATTACGATTCGGCTTTCAGTGCAGGTAAAAAATCCAGATTACGGCGAACCCGGTCCCGGTAAACGAGTGCATTTCCGGACCTCCCGATCAGGGTTCTTTGCCATTCACCGCAGGTGAGGGCCCGAGCAGGAATGCGATCCACCGGGTCTCATCAAACAGTTCACAGACCAACTGAACGCAGAGCGTCAGGGGAACTGCAAGAAGAACACCGATTCCGCCAAGGATCCATCCCCAGAAGAACAGGGAGATGAACACAACGGCAGTCGAGAGTTCCAGTCCAGAAGCGGTTATATGGGGGAAGAAAATGTACTCAGAAATAAAGTCCACCAGCCCGGATCCGGCAAGTGCCAGCAGGGCGGATACCGGCCCGAGATCGAACCATGCAAGGAGCATGGGCGGGATGACGGCGATCCAGAACCCCACATTGGGGATAAAACCGAGCAGGAATGCCAAAAACCCCCAGAAGATGGCATATTTCACCCCGAGAAGGGAGAGGACGACTGCCGTTCCGACACCCGTGAGAAGGTTCACCTTTGTCCTGATGATCAGGTAGTCAATGTTCTTCTTTGCAAGAGTAATGTACCGGTCCAGGTCATCGGGACGGTGCTTCCCGATGATGATGAGCAGCTTGCGCGAGAACCCCTTTGCTTCAAAAAGGAGAAAAAGAGTGGTGAGAACGGTCAGGAGCAGGGGGCTTGCGATCCCCCAGAGATCGCTGATAAGAGCGTGGATTTCGGCAGAGAAGAACCCGGTCAGGTTCTGGAATGTCAGGGTTGCCGGATCGATCCCGATTGAGAGGAGATACGGGCTGGCGGAATCAAGGCTGCTCTCAAGTTTTCCCAGGTACAAAGGAAGATCGGACATGGCCTGGATAAAGGACCCTGCTATCATGAAGATGAAGACGGCAATGGTTGCAAAGAAGATTGCAAGGGTAAGGATAAGGGCCGGACGGGTTGAGAGTCCTTTTTTTTCAAACCAGTGGAGCAGCGTGCCGAAGATGAGCGTCAGGTAGATCGACAGGAGAAGCGGACCGAGAAAAGAAGACGCAGCCTGGATCCCGGCAAAAAGGACGACTGCTGCTGCAAGGGAGATCATGATGCCGGATAGTTGGGATACCTTCGATTGCGACTGATCGGGATTCATAACAATGCCTGGTACCGGTATTCTGGTTTTAGTCTTGCGCAGGTACCCTATAAACGTTCTCCGGTAATTCTCACGCTTTGGGACAAGCCCGGCGCTCCGGGAGGAAAAAGATCCTGTTGCAGTCAGATCGTTGATACCAATGTGCAAAAAGGGAAAATCCCACTCCTGCCCGGCAACGGGAATATCAGGGATATTTGTGAAGATGACCCTGATACCATTCACGCTTCAAATCTGGCGGGATCCGGAACACTTCGTTTTACCTGCCCGGGGGACCGGCTTTTTCCCAAATGATTCCCGCTGCAAGGTCACTCCCCCGAAATTCGCTTCGTTTGAGTCCCGTCCCGTATCACGTAAAAACCCGGTCTCTTTTCCCCCGCTGCGCAATTGCCACCGGTCAGCACCGGCATCGACTGGCAAAAATCCTGCCAGAACCCGAAAAAAAACCTGTCAGAGAACCAGATTTTCTCATCGGTCCATCTACTGAATGTTTACATCACTGCTGCAACACGCGGCATGTTATTTACGATCCGGTAGGTCAGTTCACCCAGATTATCCGTAGAATCCGTAAGGATCATGAGAAATTCTTCGCGGGTTACCGGGGTGAGAATGATTGCACCGTTCAGGTATTCCAGGGTCAGCTGACGGAGCTTGCTGCTTTCCATCAGGGTATTGTCGTTCTCAAAATAATTTATTGAACTTGAACCAAGCGCACCGAGAGCATCGCGATCCAGTGATGTCGTTGTAGCCACATCAATCACAAAACCATCGCGACCAACCAGTGCGGCGGTTGTTACGCCCGTATTCATAAGGAGTTCTGAAAGAATCTGTTTTAACAACCCTGCACCTCCATTTGTATCCACCGGCACAGATGATTCCTTCAAACGTGATGACCAGATATAAACGTAATTTTGAAAAACATATTTTATAACAACTGTCGGCATTTCACCATCAACAAATTATGCAATTTCCCCGCCCTGGTGAAGTTCAACCCGGGTACCGCAGGTACCGGGTGCTATTCCTTCAGGATTAATTGCCAGGGGATTTTTTTTAAGGACACCTTCATGATTGCTTTCCTGGGGGGGGGACGCATCATTTCCCACCTAAAAAAGGCTGAACCGGGTTCTGTTTTCCCGTCAGATAACGGAAGTAACCGGGTGGCTTCGTTACGTTTCTTATAATTCACAAAAAAATATAAATTGCGTAAAGCGATTATCAGTGATTCAAATCAATGTGTGTGGCACCAGTCACCCGTTACCAACAAGAAGAGAAAATGGGAGGAGTTATGACAACTACGGTATATTTAGTGAAAAAAATCGGAGTAAAGAGTGTTGCAATGTTCGGCGCGATTATTGGTATGATATGTGGAACATTTCTGGGTATTGTACTTGCCATGAATGTTGGACCGGATGTTGCGAGGGCCGGAGGTTCCCTGCTTCTTGGTATGGGTTCGGGTTTCATGACATTTGCACTTAACGTTATCCTGGGGATAATTTCCGGGTTTATTGGTGGCGCAATCGTTGCATTCATTTACAACTCCGACCACTTTCCCATCGGTGACATGGGGGGCATCGAGTTAAACCTTGAAACAAGACCCTGATTGTTTTTGGTCTGCTCCCCCGGGCAACCATCGTTCCGGTTGACTCACGGGAGGAGTTGTCCGGGAAGGGTAAGGCGGATGCCCGGATGATCCCTGCCTGGGATGGATATATCATCGGCACGGGTACGACACGGAAAGCCTGAACTTTTTCACCTTGTCTCCGGGTACCTGTGCAGCGAGGATGTCAGATACGTCTTAATGAGAACGTTTGCAAAACGGCGGCTCGTGCATTCCGGGAGGGTTCACGTTCGCTCGATCTCCATTTTGGGTTTGTCGAACCCGTGTATTGGTTTTACGTGATAGGGTTCTTCTCCGGATTCAGGATGGAATAATTGAGAAAGAACGAGTACTGGGACTCTGTTTTGTGAAGATCCATTGCCCATGAAAACTAACTGAACTGTTTCACCCTGCCCACTATCGTTAACACAGTATCTTTCATCGTCGACAATTGGGAAAATGTGCTTTGATACGGTAATTTTTAAAAAATTGGAGAAGAACCCTCGATCGCAGATCTCCCGGTCGAAACCAGGATCGAAAATCCCAGTTAATGCACGCATATCCGACCGGAAACGATGACCATCATGCAGGTGCCGGTTTTTTATGCAAACCGGAATGATCCCTGCGGGACGAAGATCTCAAACTGTGCACCCCTGCCCGGGATACCATTCTCCGTTATCGTGATCTCGGTAATCGACAGGATCTCGCGGGAGAGGAAAAGGCCAAGCCCGGTGTTCTTCCCAAATCCCCGGTCAAACAGGTGCGTTTTTTGTTCAGGTGCCACACCGGTCCCGTTATCTGCTACCACGATTGTAAGCCCGTTATCCGCGGGATGATAGGAGAGGGTGATCCTGCTGACACTGCCCCCGTGCTGCCTTGCATTGTCAAAGAGGTTGAAGAAGACTTTTGCAAGGAGGGGATCGGCATAGATCTCCAGCCGATCTTCGGGAATTTCGAACGTGATGGTTTTTGTCGTCAAAAGTGATGCCGCAGCACGAACGGTTGCAGGTACCGGTTGCCATATCGGGGCTTTGCTGCCGAGATCCTCGTATTCACGGGTAAACGCGATCTGGCGGCGGATCCTGTCGGCTGCGCTCTGTGCCCGTCTGATGTGTTCAATACGATCCGTTTCCCTGATTTTTCCAAGGGAAAGTTCCAGTGAACCCGAGAGGACGGTGAGCTCGTTGAGGATATCATGACGGGTGATGCTGGAGAGCAGGTTGAGTTTTTTATTGGAGATACGCAGGGCAGCTTCGGCCTGCCGGATGTAGGTTATATCGCTGATCGTGACCCTCACCGTTGGTGAATCGTTACCGTGATTGGTAACCGGGATGCTTTCCAGCCGGGCCGGGAAGGTAGATCCGTCGCCCCGTTTCAGGACGATCGGGCAGGAATGCGTTTCCCCTCCCCGGAGCACATTCATGAAGTAGCGGTCCCACGAGTCAGTGTATTCCGGGGCAATGAACTTCCTGAACCTCGCGTTGACCAGTGCATCCCGTTCAACCCGCAGGAGTGTTGCTCCGGTGAGGTTCACTTCTTCAATGAGCGCATCGTGGTTGAGCGTGAGGTACCCGAGAGGGGCAAAATCATACAGGTCCAGGTACTTGTCCCGGGACTCAACCAGTGCCAGCTGTACCCTTCTGAGCTCTTCAGCCTGGGTTTCGAGTTCGACCTGGTGTACCCGGAGTTCATGGATGAGGTTCTCTGCCGGCTGTCCCACGAGATCTGATGATTTTTCTGAAGTCCGGGCAACCTGCTCCTCCGCATCATTACGGAGGGTACGGACCATCTCCGTAATGTCCGTACTTCGATCCTCCGGATTCTTCTTTACAGCAGTCATCCGGAACCCCTCCGGTACTGCAGGTTGGGAGTATCCGTCTCCTCGTTCCACCATATTTCCAAAACAGGATCGGTTGCAGGGAAACCGGACCTCAACCAGGGATAACAAACGGGTATCGTAAGAACAACCTTCCGGGAATTTTTTTCATGAAGGGTGTTTGTTACAATTTATAAACACTTCGTCTGAAATAAAAAAATGAAAGATGATCAGCTTAAAAAAACCGGTATGACGGGCAGGTCCCCGGCTGCACGTGACCGGAGACGAAACGACTGGATCTTAAGGGTAACCGGGCAGTTACCGGAGGTCGGAAACCCCCCGGTATGCCCCTTTGGGGATCGTCAGATTGAACCGCGCTCCTGTGCCAAAAACGCCTGTCTCAAGGATGGTGATACCGGTAATATCCAGGATCTCCCTTGCAAGCGTCAGGCCAAAACCGGTATTCTTCCCATAACCCCGGTCAAAGATCCGCTCCTTGTCAGTTGCAGGGATCCCGTCACCATCATCATCGTATATCACTACCGGGTTGCCGTTATGGTTCTCAACAGAGAACCGGATGGTGGTTATCTTCCCGCCATGCCGTACAGCATTGTCCATCAGAATACTATAGACCCTGACAACCAGCGGGTCGGCAAACACGAGAAAACCGGCCGGGATATCGTTTTTTACCACAACTTTCCCGGCCGGGATCTGCTCTGCCGCAGTATCAATAAGGGTTCGGCAATCCTGCCAAACCGGGGCTTTGACCCCGATCTGCTCATACTCTTTGGTGAACCGGATCGTGACGAATATCCGGTTACTGGCATCCGCAATCCGGGAAAAAAACTGCTCGAGTGCGGGATCTTTTATCTTTTCGTGCAACAGCTCAAGGAACCCGTTCAGTGTCAGGAGATCGTTGTTGATGTCATGGCGGGTGATACCTGAGAGAAGGTTGAGTTTTTTATTGGCGATCCTGAGCGCATCTTCCGCCTGCCGGATATACGTGATGTCACTGAGTATCACCCTCACCGTTATCCTGCCTGTCTCAGGATCAATGATCCGGGCACACTCCAGGCGGGCAGGGAACGTGCCGCCGTCTGCCCGTACGAGCACGAGCGGACAGGATTGTCTCGCTGCGCCTTTGAGCACATTCAGGAAATACCGGTCCCACGGTTCAAGAAATTCCGGGGCAACCACTTTCCTGAACCGCGCCCTGACCAGTCTGCTCCGCTCAACACCAAGGAATGTAGCACCGGTCAGGTTCACGTCCTCAATCAGCGCCTCGTTGCTGAGCGTGAGATATCCCACCGGGGCAAAATCAAAGAGGTCAAGGTATTTGTCCCGTGAGTCAACGAGTTCATTCTGTACCCGCCGGAGTTCCTCCGCCTGCGTTTCCAGTTCGATCTGGTGCACCCGGAGTTCATGGATGAGTTTCTCGGCCGGTTCTCCATCCAGGGCAGACGTATCCGGCGGAGTTTTTGCAAGCTTGGCCTCTGCTTCCTCCCGTAAGGACCGTACCATGCCCGTGATGTCAGAACCCCGCTCGTCCGGTATCTTCTTATCTGCAGTCATGCCCCCCTCTTTTTACTCCTGGTGCCCGGTTTGTCTGCCACTTCCGGTCTCTTTTTTGAGGTAATATCCTCCATTGCAAGGAGAATGAAATGGGTCACGCCCTCTTTGTCTGGGATCCGCCGGCCGTTCAGGAGCAGGATCTTATGCCCGACACCCGGGAAATCATGCTCAATCGGGAAATCGTCAAAGAAGGTATCTTTGGAAATGATCGTCCCGATCAGTTTCCGGAGCCCGGGGATATCCCACTGCCCGTCACCCAGTGCGTACAGGGAAGTCCCCTCCGTCTCTTCCCGGGTCATGTTAAATGTCTGGTAGAACATCCGGCTCGCAGAGACCACCTCGAACTTCCCGTTCAGCACCACCAGCGGTTCCCTGACCGTATCAACAATGTTCTGGGCATAGGTGAGGGCTGCATGCGCTTCGCTTTCGACTGCTTTGAGGTTGTTGATATTCGAAAACGTCATGACTACACCATCGATCACGTTATCGAAGGTACGGTAGGGAATGATCCGCATCAGGTACCATTCATTGTCTTCTGTCCGCACATTTTTCTCTAAGGGGATAAGCGAATCAAGGACCTGGTTTGCATCGGAGATGAGGTCGACATCCGGTATCTGGGACCGGATATCGGCAAGCGGCCGGCCGGTATCCGATGATGCAAACCTGAACACTTTGGTTGCATCGCGGTTGAACCGTTTGATGGCCAGATTTACATCCAGAAATATCGTGCCGACATTGACATTTTCAAGCAGGTTCTTCATGTCGTTCTGGTATTCCGTGAGCTGCTCGATCTTTGCCTGCAGCTCGGAATTCACCGTCACGATCTCTTCATTCACGGACTGGAGTTCCTCTTTTGAGGTCTCGAGTTCTTCGTTTGTGGACTGGAGTTCCTCGTTTGTGGACTGGAGTTCTTCGTTTGTTGAGGTGAGTTCCTCGTTTGAAGCCTGCATCTCCTCGATGGTGGCCTGCAGGTTCTCTTTGGTATAAGCAAGGTCGAGTTCCAGTTCCTCGACACGCTTTGACGCCCGGGGTCCCAAAACCCGCTTTGCAGGCCGGGTTTTCTCCGGTTTCGGGAGTGGTGTGTCCTGGAAGCTGATGAGCAGCAGGTCCTGTATCTCACCCGGTTCAGTGAGCGGTCGTATCGTTACATCGACCCCGTGCGTCCCGCCGTTCGTCCTGACCTGCACGTCTTTTACCACAACGGGGACCTTCTTCTGGGTGACTGCCATGATGGCGGAGCGAAGTTCCAGCGGGAGGCCTTCGCGTGCCATATCAATAATGTTTAAGTTCGCCTGCCCCTGTGCCGGCTGGAGGTATTTGCCGGTATTGCCGTGGACATAGACGATGTTCCCTTTCTCGTCAATGATGACCGAGGGGGGAGCATAGGACTGGAGAAGTACATGCCTGATACGGTCTGCAAAGTCCATCTTTTCCTTGCTTTTCCGGGGTACTGAGGAATCAATCCCGGCTTTTTCATTCTTCCACGGATTCCGTTGGGTCATCAGGGCCCGGGCAGAGGCCAGGGTGCGTTTGGTGGTGTATATCTTCCATTTTTTGTCAACCGGGCCAAAGAGATCCGTGAAGTTCCCGATGCCTTCGGACGGGCTCAAAAACAGCATCCCGCCCGACCGGAGCGCGTAATGAAACGCCGGGATTACCCGGTTCTGGAGGTCGACATCAAGATAGATGAGCAGGTTCCGGCAACTTATCAGGTCCATCTTAGTAAACGGGGGGTCCTTGATGACGTTCTGGATGGCAAACACGACCATCTCCCGGATCTCTTTCTTGATCCGGTACCCGGTCTCCTCTTTGACAAAGAACCGCCGCAGCCGTTCAGGTGAGACGTCGATGCTGATATTTGACGGGTAAACCCCCGATCGGGCGGTTGCAATAGCCTCATCATCGATATCCGTGGCATAGATCTGGAGCTTGTACTCCCGTTTGATCTCCTCCATGTACTCGCGGAAGAGCATAGCTATGGAATATGCTTCTTCACCGGAGGCACATCCCGGTACCCAGACCCGGAAGGTGTAGTTCTCCGGTTTGTCCAAAAACAACCGTGGCAGGACCTCTTTTGAGAGAGCGGCAAAGGCTTCCGGGTCGCGGAAGAAACTGGTCACGTTGATGAGCATCTCCTTAAAGAGGATTTGGACTTCGGCCGGGTTCTCCTGGAGGTACCGGGCATACGAGTCAAGGGTGGTGATCGAATGCACCCCCATCCGGCGCTCGATCCGGCGCCTGATGGTGCTCTGCTTGTACTGGGAAAAGTCGTTGCCGGTCCGGGACCGGAGGACCATCATGATACGCCGCATCGCATTGACGGCAGCGGGAACCGGGGGAGGCGGGGCAATGCCGGTATCTGCGAAGGTCTTTACAGAGGTGACCAGCTGTTCCGTGAGCTTGTCAACAGGGAGAACATACGTGGCAAGACCACTCTGGACGGCACTGGACGGCATGCCGTCATATTTCGCGGTTCCGGGTTCCTGGATAAAGGAGACCCCGCCTGCGCCGTGGATGGCCCGGAGCCCGAGCGTGCCGTCGGATCCACTGCCCGAGAGGATCACGCAGATCGCCCTTTCGCCCTGGTCCTCGGCAAGCGACCGGAAGAAGGAGTCGATCGGCAGACGGAGTCCCCGGGCTTTTTCGGGCATACTCAGGTTCAGGATGCCATGGAAGATCGCCATGTCCTTGCCGGGCGGAATGATATACACATGGTCCGGCTGGACCGGCGTCTGATCCTCGGCTTCATGGACCGGCATGGTCGTTATCCGCTGGAGGATGTCCGAGAGCATGCTGGCATGGCCCGGGTCAAGATGGGGGATGAGCACAAATGCCATGCCACTGTCGGGGGGTATGGTTTTGAAGAAGAGTTCAAACGATTCAAGTCCCCCGGCAGAGGCGCCGATCCCGATGATGGGGAAATTCCCGTCAGGGGATCGTGTGGAGGGCTCTTTTTTCAGGCCGGGTTTTTTCCCCCGGGTATTCTTATTTTCCGGAAGTGGCCGGGGTTTGGTTTTTTTCATGATCTCACACCTGGTATAGACACATTCTTCGTATGTCCGTATTGTCCTTTGTCCTTTCGGATATCCGCTTGATGAGGGGTGCGGGTGTATTCAACCCTGCTGTTGTTTAACGATAAAACCGCCCCACCGGCATAATGCAGATGAAACGCCTTTTTCCACGCGGGAGGATATGGTTCCCGGAACGGTTCTTTCCTGACGGGTATAAAGTAGGATCATTGTTCAAGGTAATCAATATTTCTTCTGGAATAAAAAAATGAAACGGGATATGGGTTTTTTTTAGCAAAACCGGCATCCCCCGGACCGGTGCTGTGCGATGAGCCCATAATGAACCGGCCCGGGAAATGCCGGGTTATCGTTTCCCCCCCGGCACTCGTCTTCTTACCGGGTCTGCCTCTCCATGCCATAACCCCCGCTGCCCGGGTTACGCCCCTGCTTTCTTGGAGGCAGGTATTTCTCCGGGTTGCTACCGATCTCGCCATGAAGAATCAGGAAATCGTGGATCTTCTTTGATTCGAGGTACCCGTCATCGAGCTTTGTTACGATAGAATCGATGGTTGTCGATAATCTGATGATCTTTTCAAAGATCTCACCCTCACCCATGCTCGCATACCCGATGATACCCTGCAGGGGGTTCCTGATATGGTCGTTGAGGATCGCAAGCTGCTCAAGGTTTCTGGTAATCTGCAGGTAGGATCTCTGCTCCTGTTCCTTTGTCCTCAGGTAGAGGATGACAACCGCGATCTCCTGCGCCACCTGCCAGATACGCACCGTTTCAGGACCTTCCGGGGAGATGCCGGGCCGTAATGTGATACCCAGCAGTGCAACGGGTGTTTCCCTCTCGTCCAGTCGCACGACAATCATTGACCGGTTCAGGTGAAGGAGCGAGAGCGGGCAACCGGCACATGCGGGTTCGAGTGTTTTTACTGCACGCATAATCCCCGAAGAACGTACAGGGTCTGCACAGGGGGGTAACAGCCCTTTGGCGAGCATCTCCATAATCCCGTATGATTCATCACCTGCAACCGCAAAGATCCCGATCGTTTTATCATTATTGAGGGTTGCAAGCCAGACCTGCGAATACCCTCCGCTTTTAATAAGGTCATCGCAGATCTTCGGTAAGAACCCGGCCTCATCCTGCACGTTAAGGAGGGCGCGGGTTCCGGCATTTACGATCTGCAGGGTCCGGTTCTGTTCAACCAGCACCTGGTTGGAGGACTCCAGCTGCTCAGTTCGCTCCCGGACTTTGTCCTCAAGCTGAATGTTTAAAAACCGGAGTTCTCCCTGGGTCCGGTTGAGGTTGATACGCTCGGAAATGAGCCGCTCGTTCAGGGTCTTCAGCTGGTCTTCAGCCTTCTTGCGGTAACTGATATCATTGCAGAACACTGCCGCATGCGACACCCTGCCTGCAGAATCTTTGATTGGAATGCAGATATTCTCATACCAGGAATTCCGGAACGGTTCTTCGAACCTGACTGATGTTCCTTCCAGAGACTGCCGGATCGCAATTTCCAGTTGCCCGGTGACCGCTCCCGATTCTGCGAGCTGGTGTAGGTGCATGCCCTGAAGTTGATCCGTATTTCCTGCAACGCGTTCTGCCATGGCCTGGTTCCCCATCCGGATTGAACCTGATGCATCAATAAGAGCCAGCGGGTTTGATGTTGCATCGATGAGGGTCCGGATCAGGAGATTGGCTTCCGTCACCATCCTTTCCAGTTCGTGATTATGAAGAGCGATCTCGACGGCAGTCCTGATCTGCCGCTCATTGAAGGGTTTGATGATGTATCCCGAAGGTTTTGTCTTTTTTGCCCGTTCAAGGATTTGATCGGTGGTAAATACGGTGATATAGATTACCGGGACATTTGATTCTTTGCGTATCTGTTCCACGGTTGAGATGCCATCAACCGGGCCTGATAGCGTGATGTCCATGGTGATGAGGTCCGGTGACTTCTCTTTTGCCAGGGCAATGGCTGCCGCACTGCTTTCTGCTATTCCTGCAACATCATATCCGAGGGAGATGATGATGTCCCTGAGATCCTCGGCTATCAGCTTCTCGTCTTCAACGATCAGGAGGGATTTTTTTGTTTTCATAGCATGGTGCCTTCCCTGGATGGATCCGGACTATTTTTCCTTTTGTCTGCTGCCGTATTGATCCTGGTGACATCCTGATGGGTCGCAAGGGAGTTGCAGGTTATCTGCCATACATCTCCTCCCGGAGTACAAATACCCGTTTTTCCATCCGGCCATCAGTAAACACCGGGGAACTCTTGAGAAGGAACGGCAGGTCAAGCCCGTATTTGTTCCGGGCAAGGAATTTTCCGGTCCGGACTGATTTCTGGTCCTGGATGAATCCTTCAAGATGCAGGGAGAACTGGTTGTCTGGTGCTGCGAGAGTGCTTATGTGTTTTTCGCTAATCTCGGGAAGGGGATACCCGAACCGGGTGGAAAATGCTGCGTTCACGTACGTGATCTTACCGGTGGAATCCGTGATAATGACCGGGTCGTCCATACTGTCCAGCGCTGCGGTGAGTCCGGCGAGCCGGTTCTGTTCAGCCACGAGCTGGTCGTTTGCTGCCTTTAACTGCATACCGGCAACCTTGAGCATGGTAATATCGTTGAAGTAAACCGCTATTGACTTCACCTCACGGTGGGAACCCAGAATCGGGATAACCGAATGATCATACATCACACCGTTATATTCATCTTCAAACCGGCTTCCCGTTCCCGATCCTGCAAGCTGGACCGCCTCGGCAAGGTGCGGGGTGATGGATCCTGCGGTCAGCAGGTCCATAAATGGCGTACCGGTGAGTTGCTCCGGGACTTTTCCCGCCTGTTTTGCTCCGGCTTCGTTCACGGCCGTGATCAGTCCCTGGTGATTCATGAGGATGAGCGGATTTGGGGTTGCATTGATGAGAGTCCTGATCGTTGTATCGTACTCCCGGATCTGGTGCTCCAGGACGGAATTGTAAAGTGCGATCTCAAGAGCAGTCTGGATCTGGCGCTCATTGAACGGTTTGAGGATATACCCAGAAGGATTGGTCTTCTTCGCCCGGTCAATGATTGCCTGCGTTGCAAACGCCGTGACATAAATGATCGGGATGCCCCAGCGCGAGCGGATCTCCCCCCCGGCCGTGATCCCGTCCATCGCACCCGCGAGGTTGATGTCCATGAGGACAAGGTCCGGCTGGTGCTCTTCTGAAAGTGCGATCGCTTTCTCACCGGTATCTGCGATACCGGGAATCTCATACCCGAATCCCTGAAGCATCTCCATTAAATCTTCGGCAACCAGTGCTTCGTCCTCAACAATGATGATCCTGATCTTCTCTGTCATACTCCCGTACTCCCTTCTGCCATCCGGGGGATGGTGATCACAAACTTCGTTCCTCCGTTGCGCTCAATTACCACCGTGCCTTTGAGCTGGCTGGTGAGCGTATTCACGAGCCTGAGTCCCAGTGATGACTGGTTCTCCAGCGTCACCTCCTTTGGGATTCCAGAACCATTGTCCTCCACGATGAACGTAATAATCCCGGGATCCTGCGTTGCCGAGATGGTGAGCTTCCCGCCGGGCTTGTCATTAAATGCATATTTTAAACTGTTCGTGATCAGCTCGTTACTGATGAGACCAAGGGGAATTGCAGTACTGATATCCACATGGATGTCCCGGATATCAAGATCAAACCGGATTCCTTGTTTTTCCGTCTCGTACGACTGGAAGAGCCCGGTTCCCAGTGCATGGATATAGTTCATCAGGTCGATATACGTGAAGTCTTTTCCTTTGTAGAGGTGCTCGTGGACGAGCGCCATGGACAGCACCCTGTTCTGGCTTTCCCGCAGGGCTTCTGTGGTGATGGGATCGCTGGTTTTCCGGATCTGCATATTGAGCAGGCTCGAGATGATCTGGAGATTGTTCTTGACCCGGTGGTGGATCTCCTTGAGCAGGATCTCCTTTTCAGCAAGTGAAGTCTCGATCTGCTCTGCCATCTTCTTGCGTTCAGTGATGTCCCGTGCTGAGGCATAGATGCGGTTTGTTGCGGGAAAGAGGCGCCACTCGATCCAGCGATAGGATCCGTCCCGGTGCTTGTACCGGTTCATATACTGGGTGACTTGTCTGCCTGCGCCCAGTTCAGAAAATACTCCCCGTGCAGACTCAAGGTCATCGGGATGGACAAAATCAAGTAACCGTTTTCCTTCCAGTTCTGCGGCACTGTACCCGAGAACCGTCTCCCACTCCCGGTTCATGCGCCGGAACTGCCCGTTGCCATCAGCGATACAGATGAGGTCGAGCGAATTGGTAAAATACCCGTCCAGTTCCTCATTTTTTCGGCACAGGGCCTCTTCAACCCGTTTGCGGTCAGAAATATTCCGGATATTACACTGGATGACCTTCATATCCGTCACCGTGTAGACATTACTGACAAATTCCACGTCGATCTGTTTTCCATACGAGGTTGCAAGCGGCCGGTCCTCGTACCGGATATATTCCTTCTGCTGGAGTTCCCTGAAGTTGTCCTTGTTGGCAACAATATCCTTGAAAAGGCCAATCTCCCAGAGGGTCTTTCCAAGAATTTGTTCGCGCGGGAATCCCAGCATGTCAAGTAAAAACGGGTTTACATCCATGATCCGTCCGGTATCAGCGTCAAGGATGAGGATCCCGTCCTGTGCAGTCTCAAACAGCCTCCGGTACCTGACTTCAGACGCGCGCAAAGCTTCTCCTGCCTGTTTACTCTCGGCGAGCAGAGCGTGCCAGTTCGGCCGGAAGTTTCCGTTTTGGGGGAAAATTTTCGGGTGGTTTGTATCCGCAGGGGTCTTTGTCCCTTTGGCCTGAACAGTACGCCATGCGCCAGGATTATTCGTGCGAAGGGCTCGTTTTGCCAGTACATGGGCGGTGATATCCAGCACTACGCCATTGTACTCCAGTTCATCACCAGTCTTCAGAGGTTCTGCAAGCGCCTGGAAACTGACATCCTCTCCGGCAGTCCGGATATATCGTCCCCTGAACTCCCAGGTACGCCTGCCCTTAACCGCGTTATCGAGCGAGGTGAGGAATGCCTCCCGGTCTTCCGGAGCAACACCTGCAAAAAACTGCGGGAAAAATGTGGCAGGATCTGCCCGGATCCCAAACAGTTCTTCACAACGACTGCTGACATACTTCAGTTCCCGGTTCCCGGATCCAAGTACACGGAATTGCCAGAGGACACCGGGGATGGTATCCTCCTTTGTTCTCAACGGATGAGCGTTCATCAGGGGTTCCATGGCCGGCTTAATGGTCATAAGTCTGCACCTGCCACG
The DNA here is from genome assembly GCA_041305785.1 of Methanoregula sp. GTDB lineage: Archaea > Halobacteriota > Methanomicrobia > Methanomicrobiales > Methanospirillaceae > Methanoregula. The sequence goes on from JBFYKS010000306.1 coordinate 18,525, forward strand.
GCTGCGGCTGCCGGCTTCTGCTCCACAGTTTTGGGAATGACAAACGTGAATTTTGTGCCAACGGACCGGTCAATTGCCACCGTACCATGGATCTGTCCGGTGAGGGTTTTTACCAGCCGGAGTCCCAGCGAGGTCTGGTTTTCCAGCGTGATGCTTTCCGGGATACCTGTCCCGTTATCCTCGACGATAAGGGTCAGGGACTGCAGATCCTCGGTTGCCGTGATGGAGAGGGTACCGGTCTTCCTGCCTTTGAATGCGTACTTCAGGCTGTTGGTGATCAATTCATTGATGATGAGACCGAGTGGGATTGCGGTATTGATGTCCACAAAGATGCCAGCGGCAGGTGGACTGAATGTAACGTTCTCGCCGGGGTTTCCATATGACTGTGCGATCTGCATCTCCAGCGAATGAATATAATTCCTCAGGTCTATCCTGGAGAAATCTTTTCCCTTGTAGAGATGCTCGTGGACGAGCGCCATGGACCGTACCCTTGCCTGACCGTCTTTTAGGATCTCGATGGTCCGGGGGTCTTCGATCTTACGGATCTGCAGGTTGAGGAGACTGGAAATGATCTGGAGATTGTTCTTGACCCGGTGATGGATCTCCCGGAGCAGGGTCTCTTTCTCGGCCAGTGATGCATCGATCAGGTCTGCTATCTTCCTGCGTTCCGTGACATCCCGTGCTGATGCATAAATGAGGTTCCCTGCAGGAAAGAGACGCCACTCGATCCAGCGATAGGACCCGTCCTTGTGACGGTACCGGTTCGAAAACTGAAGAACCTGTTTTCCGGCGTTCAGTTCAGAGAGTGCACCAAGGGACGCTTTCATATCGTCCGGGTGGACAAAGTCAAGGAAATGTTTCCCTTCCAGTTCAAAGGGGGTGTACCCGAGTGCCGACTCCCATTCCCTGTTCAGGCGCCGGAAATGCCCGTTGGCATCTGCTATTCCGAGCATGTCGAGGGTATTTGTGAAGTACCCGTCCAGTTCATCATTTTTCTGACGCAGTGCCTCTTCAACCCGTTTGCGGTCAGTAATGTCGCGGATATTGCACTGGATGACTTTCTTGTTGTTCACGGTATAGACGTTACTGACGAACTCTACGGCTATCCGCTGCCCATGGGCGGTTTCAAGCGGCATGTCCTCATACCGGATGTATTCTTTCCGCTGGAGTTCCCCGAAATTGTCTTTGTTGGCTACAATGTCCTTAAAGAGGCCAATCTCCCAGATCTTCTTACCCAGGAACTGTTCCCGGGAGAAACCCAGCATCGTAATTAAAAACGGGTTCACTTCCACAATCTGGCCGGTGTCGGCATCGAGGATAAGAATGCCATCCTGGGCTGCTTCAAAGAGCCGGCGGTACCGCATCTCGGACGCGACTCTTGCCTCTTCAGCCAGTTTGCTCTCAGTATTGTCACGGATATTGCACTGGATGACTTTCTTGTTATTCACCGAATAGACATTACTGACGAACTCCACGGCTATCCGCTGCCCATCGGCGGTCTCGATGGGCATGTCCTCGTACCGGATGTACTCCTTCCGCTGGAGTTCCCCGAAATTGTCTTTGTTGGCAACAATGTCCTTGAAGAGGCCAATCTCCCAGATCTTCTTTCCCAGGAACTGTTCCCGGGAGAAACCCAGCATCTTTATTAAAAACGGGTTCACTTCCACGATCTGGCCGGTGTCGGCATCGAGGATAAGAATGCCGTCCTGGGCTGCCTCAAAGAGCCGGCGATACCGGATCTCTGAGGCAATCTGTGCCTCTTCAGCCATTTTTCGCTTGGTGATATCGCGGATATTGCACTGGATGACTTTCTTGTTATTCACCGTGTAGACATTACTGACAAATTCCACGGCTATGCGCTCCTTCTTGGCGGTCTCGATGGGCATATCCTCGTACCGGATAAATTCCTCCCGTTGCAGCTCCCCGAAATTATCTTTGTTGGCTACAATGTCCTTGAAGAGGCCAATCTCCCAGATCTTCTTACCCAGGAACTGTTCCCGGGAGAAGCCCAGCATCTCAATTAAAAACGGGTTCACTTCCACGATCTGACCATTGTCTGCATCGAGGATAAGAATGCCATCCTGGGCTGCCTCAAAGAGCCGGCGATACCGGATCTCAGAATCCCGCAATGTCTCCTCAGTACGCTTGCTTCCGGTAATATCATGGGCAATGGTGGAAATTCCGGTCAGATGGTTCTGGGCATCTCTGATCGGTGATGCTGTCAGGATGACATTGATCAACCCGCCGTCCCTCTTCCGGTGCTGGGTTTCGTAACGGGTGACTTTTTCACCGTTCCGGACCCGTTCAATGATCAGTGCAGAATCGTCGGGTTGTTCCGGGGGGTCCAAAAGCGAGATGCTCCTCCCTATCATCTCCTGTGCAGGATACCCGTAGATTCGTTCGGAGCCGCTGTTCCAGCTCGTGATGATTCCATCCAGCGTTTCTACGACGATAGAATCATCCGAATCCTCAACGATAGTAACAAGACGTGCCCGTTCCTCCTCGGCCAGTCTTCGATACGTATCAAAATCTGCCTGGATATGGTTCAGCGATACCAGCCGCTCAGCTGCAAGCCGGGCATGGATTTCAGGATCTGGTCTTCCCTGTACTGGATATTCAGTCATTTCCCCTCTGGCTATCCGGGTTTCCCCGCATTCTCAGCGAACACTCATGAAACGGGTTTTGTCTTTTCCTGTAATTTGCAGGAAGAGAAAATCTATGCAAATTCGCATTTTTTGGCTTCCCTCCATTCAAAAGTGCGGGACGCACAGCTCGCAGGAGAGATCCGGTTTGTATCTGCATCCGGTATCCTGCATCCTTTTGTGCGTTTTTAACAAGGCGATCCGGCATTTTTATCAAATCCTCAATGGAGGGTATTTTCCCTGATACGAGGGTTCCACATTTTTGTCCGTCCTGATCGTTTTTATCACCAGGATCCGGTGTCTTATCAGGTACCATGGGGACAATCCCAGTAACTTCTGATAAAGACACGGTAATAGCAATCAGTGCTCTCGCAGACACCACACCCTGATGACGGGCAGGGTGCCCCGTACCGGTGAAGTACGATAACGCTTTGCCGGTGAAAATTCCCGTTCAGATTCCGGTAGTTGTCCCAGACAGTACCAATGTCCTCACCAGCCTGAAGTAATCCGGATACATCATCACAGACAAGAATACAACTCACCCGTCCTGAATATCGTACAGGGATATAATACGATCTCTGTCTGAAAGCAGATTTTGAAACCAAAATTAGAAGAAACGGTCCCCGCTCAGGAAGGGGCGGATATCGGTATGAATGCGGGTATACAACGGGGGGAATCAGGATTTGCTTTTTTCCAGGGTCAACTCTAAAACCCCGTCAGAAAAACGCTTTTTGCAGAAACGTACCCCACAGGGAACGGTAATTGAGGTTTTATACTGCCGCTCTGTGTCGGATGCGGCAATGGTTACGGATGTCGAGTGGTTTTCGAGGTCGATTCTGATCTTTTCTTCAGCAATATCAGGTAGTTCCGTATGAATATGGAGAAATTTCCCATCATCGAAAACCGTCATGACAGGTTCAATGGTTTCTGCAGGACCGGTTTTTTTCAATTCCATTGTCCCCATTATCCTCCACTCCTCTTCGCTGTGCACAGGGCCGGGAGTTGAACCGCACATTGGCAGACCGGCAGTCCGGTACGGGTTTTCGAAGTATGCGGAAAAAAGATTATTGATACCATTTGTCGATACCCTGCGGGCAGACAAACGGGTGTACCATCCTGGTGCAGTGCGGACATGGCAGGTAACCTGGTTTTTATGGGGCTGTGTTTGTGTATGATATTTTCAGTGTGCATTTCATGGGAGATGGTGAATGGATAATCCCCGGCCCCCGCAGGTTCAGGATTTGTCCGCATCCTTACGGTGGCATGGCATGTATGTCAGATTTGAATCCCGGACTCCACGGGGTCATAGGTTATGATACCTGGTTCAAGTATAACGTTCCACCTCCATCTGGGCTCTATTAAAAACCCGGTGACTACCTCTTTACGAAAAGAGATAAACCTGACTGGATTTTGCAATTCTTGTTTCGTGGTTTATTCTATCCCACATGCGGTATTATTCCCATTTTTACCCTGGGGGAATATCAGGATTTTATCGTTTTACCAAGCGACTGCTGGATCTGGTGAAGACGCTGCTCCTGGTCACGGAATGTTCCTTCAATGTTCCTGATTGCCCGGGTTACCTCATTCTCGGTGCCCTGGATCATTCCATCTTCCCGGGCATACGTGCTGACCAGAAGATCCCATAACCGTTTGTTGACATCAACCACCCGTGTCAGACGGGCACATTCACAGAGTTCGTCTTGTCCGATACCCGCCCCTTTTGTAGCAGCGATCTTCTCTTCGATCAACTGCTTCCGGGCAAATACGTGCATGATGGCATCCGTTAAGCCCTCCCGGGTTACCGGTTTCATCAGGTAATCCTCGATACATATTCCATAATCCATAACATCTTTGGGGGTGAGCTTCTGTGCCGTGAGCATAATGACCGGGACACGTTTTATGGCCGGGTTTTCCTTCATCATCCTGAGCGTTTCCCACCCGCTCATGGGTTCCATCCCGATATCGAGAAGAATGAGGTCGGGAACATGGATTTTGAGATCCGCGAGGCATGCCACTCCGCTCGTCGCAGCCCGGGTACGATATCCTCCCTGCTGGAGCATGCCGGAGATTACCAAAATAATGTCCGGGTTGTCATCAACGATCAGGATGGTTGAGGGTTTTTTTTGCAGGAACCGGACCGATGCAAACGCACCGCCAAGGAGCAGGACAGCACCGGCTCCCAGAGCCTGTAATCCCAGAACTTGACCGGAGGAGGTTGCAGCAGGATCCGGTATTTCTGTCCCCGACAGACCGGCGGATACCGGGACATAAGGTCCGGCTCCGGCGGGATTATCCGGGTCCAGGGGATACAACTGGAAGAACTCACTGATCCGGGGTTGCAGGTCAACGGAGGTGAGAACGGTTCCCTGGGCAGGATCTTTCAACCGGAACAGTGCAACTTCGGGATCATAGGGAAACGAGATGACAAAGTCTGCAGGATTCCGGTGCTCCCCGGCACCCACGAGCCGGAGTCCTCCGTCACTTTCGACAAGACTGTCCCCAATCTGGATCCGGGGGTCCGGGACCGGGAAGGTTTTTTTGACCGTTCCATCGGGCGCAACCAGTTCCGCATTGAACCCCTGCTGCAATGGTAAAATATTCGGGGAGGTGCCGTACGCTATCTTGGTATCGGTTACGCTCATCTTGCCGTTCTCTACCGTCAGGTGGATACTGACATGTTTGTCATACCGTGCAGGCTCCGCGGAGCTGATGATTATGCAGCAGGCCATGATTATCCTTGTGCAGATGATAACCACAAGACACGAAGATTTCATAATGTCTCCCCCCATGTATCAAGGGTGGTGAAGGTGTACGTGATCCGCCGGGTCGATGCTTTGCCAAACGTACCGGTATATCCATCGTGCATAATATCCGGATCGGCGTCAAGCCGCCAGAAGGGTTTAACACAGGCGACCGGGGAACTCTGCTGAATCTGGCGGCAGGACACAAAATCCCAGGAATTCCTCCCTGCACTTGCCATACAATTTTCTGCAGATGACCATACATTGGGTTCGGGATCGTTCTGCCAGTATTCCGTACCGCCGCAATAGGTATCGATGAGACCGAAGATGGCGTGGCCGCTCTCGTGCAGGAAGAGGGTCTTCTGATCGGCCGGGACCTTCATCCAGTTCCGGCCCGTCCCGGGACTGACACACCCGTTCGGTTCACAGGGAGGCCCGGTATTTGGGGTATCATAGGAAGGATACAGGATTATTACCGTGTCGGCAAAGGGCACTTCATTCCAGAACTTTTCTGGAACCGTGCCCGCACATCCGTCAAAAGCATCGGCAAACAGCAGGGGGTCGTAGTAGTAATAAATATTGAACCGGTCCCGGTAATCTGCCGGTATCGGATCAGTCCGGTCGGTGAGCGATTCTAACGTGAAGAGTGATGTGTTTACCACTTCTTTGACCCCGGCAACAAATGCACCCCGGTCATTCACATACTCTGTAGGGGAGATTTTCCTGCGTTCAGCACAGTTATACGTCGTACCTGAGGGAACAAACACGATATCGATCCTGGTAGCAGGGGAGCCGGATTCATGGATGGGGACGAGCAGTTGTCCCTGCAGGCGAAATTCCACACGGGATATGGCAGGGATAGTGATAATCCGGGTCTGCTCCAGGTAACCCGGTCCTGCTACCCGTATCGTATGCTGCCCTTCTGTCACCGGGCTCATAACCAGGAACCCGGGTGTACCCTGATCTTGAGTGGAACCTTCGTACCTGCCATCAAGATAGACC
>JBFYKS010000307.1:0-10946 GCA_041305785.1 Methanoregula sp.
ATGACAAGGCCAATGTCCTCTTCGAAGATATCGAAGCGTTCAAGAAAGAGCACGGCACCCAGAAGAACCGCGGTGTCAAGGAACTCCAGAAGCAGATCGAGTACATGGAGTACCGCCAGCAGACCGAGGTCTTCACCACCGATAAGGAACGCGAGCTGATCGACAAGATCAAGCAGATGAAGAGCCAGGTCCGCGAGCAGGAGGCCGAACTTGAGCAGAACAAGGAGATGCACACCAAGATCACCGAGGCACGGGAATTCCGGAAGCAGGCTTCCGATCTCCACGCCAAGGTGACCGAGGTTGCCGAGCTCGCCCAGAAACACCACGACCTCATGGTCGAGTCCTACCGCAAGGCCGACAAGTCACGCGAAGCTGCCGATGCTGCCCACAAGAGTTTCGTCGAAGCCCAGGAAGCAGCTGACGCCGAGCACAAGTTCTTCATCACCTGCCAAAAGGAACTCCGCGACTACGATAAGGTCATCTCCGGACTCCGCAAGAAGACCAAGAAGGTCAAGGTCACCAAAGAGCAAAAAGCCGTCCGCAAAGAAGCCGAGAGCCTGTTCAAGAACTTCCGTGCCGGGGAAAAACTCACCACGGACGATATCCTGCTCCTCCAGCGCTCAAAACTCATCTAATCCCGTTTTTTATTTTTACTCCGTCAGCAACGATTTAATAGATACCCCGCGATTTTATTGTACTGATGGTACTGGGGCGGACACTGGTCTTAAGCGTAGACCGGGACGATGATATCGGGTGGAAGGGCAAGGTTGAGAGCCCGTGCATTGGCCGGGCTGCATGCCTCCGTGCTGCAACCACGCTTGCACTCGCCGATCCAGAGGACTCGGATATCAATGCAATCTTCTCCGCGATCAAGATCTACGATGAACTGATCGAAAAAGGTGAAGATGCCGCTATCGCGGTAGTTGCCGGAAACCACCTGCACATGATAGAAGGCGACCGGAAGATCGCTGCATCGCTTGAACAGGTGGTCAATGAGACGCAGGTGACCAGCTGTATCCTTGTCACTGATGGGGCAGAGGACGAATATGTCATCCCCATCATCCAGTCAAAGATCCCGGTCTCCAGCATCAAGCGGGTCATCGTCAACCAGATGCCAAACCTTGAGGGCACGTACTATATCCTCAAAAAGCTCCTGGACGATCCCAAGATCTCCCGGATGATCTTCATCCCCATCGGGCTTGCGATGCTCCTGTACGCGATAGCCTACCTTGCAGGCTGGCCGGGTGCTGCAACCATCATTGTCGTGGGCGTTATCGGGAGCTACATGCTCTACAAAGGCTTTGGGTTCGATGAGCTGGTGCATGGCATCATCAACGCACTCCGCATCTCGTTATCCCGCGGGCGGTTCTCGTTCATCACCTATACGATCACCATCCTGCTGGTCATCATCGGGTTTACCGCAGGTTTTTTCACGGTCCTGAAATATTATGCAACAGACGGCAGCCTTGGTCTTGTCCTTTACCTGATGACCTTCATCTTTGGTGCAATCGAATGGCTTGTCATCGCCGGCCTTGTCATGTCGGTCGGAATCATCATCGACGTCTATTCCAATGAGCGGGAGAACCTTGGCAAGGTCATCGTCTTCCCCTTCTTTGTGACAGCCATCGGGTTCATCCTGTACGGTGCCAGTGTCTTCCTCCTGACCATGAGCGGGGTCCCGGACTTCCCCTTCACAACCGAAGCGGCATACACCACGATCTTCCAGTCAACCCTTGCAGGCATTGTCACGGCAATTTTTGGCGTCATCATCCAGTTCTTCTTAAACCGCCGGATCACCGAGCAGCAAAAGCAGGAGATCATCGAGGTTATCTGAACCCGGGCAGTAAGCCGGTGGGATCAGGAGCGGCTTCGTAATACGGAAATCTTGTCGTTTCCACAACGCGTAAACGACTAAGAATCCCACTTCCCGCACAATTTTACTGACACGTTCCTCCCAACGGCAACCCCTGCTCCCTTTTCATGAGCAGGGCATTGTATACGGAAATTACGGTTCGTGGTCGCCATGCATCGGGTAACGATGGATGACGGAGCAGCCGTTACATCATCCGAAAGGTGCTGTTAAAAAGAGTGCCGGTAATTGAGACCGGGAGAAATATCCCTTATGCAGGAGGGAACTCGTCAACCATGACGCCGTCCGGAGGGGGTGCCGGCCTCCCGTCAGTAAAATATCCCATGCCCCCGGGGAACCGGTTGGTCTGGGTGAAGTTCCGCATGGCCTGCGGAGACTGTACCGAAAGGCGGGGGATAACGATATTGAATTCATGAGCCGGGTACCAGAACACCCCGTTCCCATACGAGTGCGCGGCCTCATCAACAACAAAATCAGCGCTCGAAAGATCGATCCTCTTCATCTGCGCATCGTTATAGTTGAGGATCTTCAGCAGTTTGTTCTTGAGATCCTGCTTCCCGAACAAAATGAAGATAAACCGTGTGCCTTCATCAACAGAATAATCGACATGAATTGTTGCCGTGCCATTATCCAGCTGGATCCGGACATCCTCGATGGTGATATAGCCATACCGGTCCTCATTTGCTGCAAAGGCCGGAGCAACGATGCAGGAAGCCATGACGAGGAACAGAACGGCAGCACAGGCTCTCATAGCACAGTACATGCGCCAAGACACCATAAATTGTTTTTGGAAACCCCCGTGTTCCACCGACGGAAACATTGGGGATAATCACTTAAAAAAACAAAAAAAGTCACCGGGTATCTGCAAGCACGATCTCGATTGATGAAACATTGGTCTTGCCGGCATCCGTGTCGATCACTTCAGTGGAGATCTCGATCTCTTTTTTTACTACCCCTTCGAGGAACCGGTTCAGGGCGATCTCCGCGGTATCTACCGCTCGCGAGATTGCTTTGCCCCGGGCCTTGATTGCTACTTCTTTTGCACCATTGTTGAACTGCGTCACAACGGCAAGGACATAGTTCATGACCGGTTTATTCCCTACAAATACCGTGTTCTCTTTTGACTGCTGCATGATCGGATTCCCCCGGGTCAGAGATACTTCTTCTTGACAATGAGTTCAGCGTTCATTACACTGGCACCGGCCGCACCGCGGATGGTGTTGTGGCCCATGGCCACGAACCGGACACCTTCGCGGAGCCGGCCAACCGAGACGGTCATCCCGTTCCCGCGCATCCGGTCAAGCCGGGGCTGCGGGCGGTCTCGTTCCTCGTCAAAGAAATGGATGGATTCCTTTGGCTGGGTCGGGAGTCCTTTGATGGGGGGTTGATACTCCCGGAACGCTTTTTTGAGGGTATCAACGGGTTCTTTGATGTCCACCCAGACTGCCATGGTGTGCCCGTCAATCACCGGCACGCGGTGGCAGCTGGCACTGACCTTAAAGGGAGCGTTTTGCACCTTCTTTCCCTTGAGGGTACCCATGATCTTGAGCGCCTCGGTCTCCATCTTCTCCTCTTCATTCCCGATGAACGGGACCACGTTGTCGAAGATGGACATGGCGGCAATTCCTTCAAACCCTGCGCCGGATATCGCCTGCATCGTCGCGACCCTGACATCCGTGAATTTGAACTGGCGCAGGGGCGCAAGACCACAGACCATCATGATGGTCGAGCAGTTCGGGTTGGTCACAATGAACCCGTCCCGGCCGGCGTCCTTCTGGACATCGATGAGACCAAGATGATCCGGGTTCACTTCCGGCACTACCAGCGGGATATCCGGCAGCATCCGGTGGGAACTGGCATTGCTGCAGACCGCGATACCGGCATCGGCAAATTCCTTCTCGACACTGGTGGCGATATCTGCCGGCAGGGCAGAGAAGACCAGGTCAACATCCTTCATTCCCTTTGGGGAAGTAGGCACGACTTTTATCTTCCCGATCTTTTCCGGGAACGGCGACTCAAGACGCCATTTTACCACTTTTTCATATGGCTTTCCCGCACTGCGTTCGGAAGCGGCGAGGGTCGATAGATTGAACCAGGGATGATTTGCTAACTGTTCAACGAATCGCTGACCAACCGCGCCCGTTGCTCCGAGCACTCCAACATTTATCATGGTGTCAGGTCCTGTAACATCTGGTATGTGATTCCCCGTTTGTCTATGTGTACTGGCGGGTTATAAAATCCAGTTTTACCTGTGATGATAAAAACATTGTTTTTTAAAATTATAAAAATCTCCAAAATAGGGTCTGGATATCCCGATCAGGAACAGGAGAGCCCGGACCGGAAAATATCACCACAACGAAAAAAAATAATTTTAAAAACAAAATAACCGGAGGATCCGGCCTTATTCCATGTGAATTGCTTCAGCCGGGCAGACGTCCACGCAGGTCTGGCAGTCAACGCACATGTCCTTGTCAACTTTTGCCTTGTCGTTCTCCATCGATATGGCAGATGCCGGGCATTCACTCACACAGGTTTCGCATCCGGTACACTTTTCAACGTCAACGATTGCTACCAATCCGTTCACTCCACCTGATATATTTGCGACACAAAGGAAAAAAGGATCGCTTTTTTTGCAGGGAAAAACAGGGAGTAATATTTTATTTTTTGAGGCCGAGCACATCGCTCATACCATAGATGCCGGGCTTCTTTCCCACAACCCAGCGGGCCGCCTGCACAGCACCGCTGGCAAAGACCGAGCGGTCGTATGCCCGGTGGGAGAGTTCGATGGTCTCGAAGTTCTTCGAGTACATGACCTTGTGGTCGCCCACGATATCGCCGCCCCGGATTACGTGGACGCCGATCTCGTTCTCCCGCTTCTTCATCCCTTCGCGCCCGTACAGCTTCTCGCGGGAACCAGCTTCCCCTTCAATGATCTCGATGAGGGTCTTGGCCGTGCCGCTCGGGGCATCCAGCTTGTTCCGGTGATGTGCCTCGATGACCTCGATGTCGTAATCTTTCAAAAGCCGTGCCGATTCCCGCACCAGCTGCTGGAAGATCGCCACACCGATCGAGAAATTGGTGGTGATGACAGCCGGAACATGGTTCAGGATTGCCTTCTCCATCTCTGCACGCTGGTCCGGGGAGATTCCGGTTGTGCCGACAATGAGGGCACAGTTGTTTTGGGCTGCCACCCGGACATTTTCCACAACCGCACTCGCAACCGTAAAGTCGATGACAACATCTGCCCCGGTCCTCTTTAACAGGGCATCGGCATCTTTCGCTTCAACGATCTCAGCACCAAAAAAGGTGCTGGGTTTGAGGTTGATGCCTCCGACCAGTTCCATGTCCGGCGCTTCGTGCACCATCCGGCCAAGTGTCTGCCCCATCCGGCCGGAGGCCCCGCAAATGACAACCTTGATCATAGGCAGGTCACCGGGTCCGTGGTGCTATGGCTTTTTTGGGCGCTGCTTTTTTTTCGGCTGCTGCCTTCTTTGGGGCGGCCTTCTTTGCTATCGGTGTCTTCGCTGCGGTCACGGGTTTCTTTGCCGCAGCCTTCTTTATGGCATCTTTTGGGATCGTTGCAAGTACTTTTTTGAGTTCTTCGGTTTTCTTTGCATCGAGCTCGGATAACGGGAGCCTGACCGGCCCGCCGGCCATTCCCATCAGTTCAACGGCCTTCTTGACCGGGATCGGGTTCGTGTCGATGAACATCGAACGGAAGAGGGGCGAGAGGGCGAAGTTGAGCACGAGGGCTTTCTGGTAATCCCCAAGGAGAAGGGCATCATACATCTCAACCATCCGCTTCGGGTCGATGTTTGCTGCAACCGAGATGACACCCGCACCGCCAAGGGCCATGATGGGCAGCGTGATGTTGTCATCGCCTGAGATCACGATGAAATCGTCATCCTGCGTCTCTTCGATGATCCGGGAGATCTGGCCGATGTTGCCGCTCGCTTCCTTGACACCCCAGATATTCGGGTGCTTTGCAAGTTCTGCAATCAGGTCCGGCTCAAGGTTCTGGCCGGTCCGGCTTGGGACATTATAGACAATGACCGGAATATCGAGGTCTGCGAGTTTGTGGTAATGCTTGATGAGACCGGCCCGGTTGGGCTTGTTGTAATACGGACTGATGGCCAGCACCCCGTCCGCACCGAGATCTTTTGCGGCCTTCGTGAGCCGGATTGCCTCAGCCGTGTTGTTGGACCCGGTACCGGCAAGCACCGGTATCTGGCCGTTGACCTTATCGACAGTGACCTTGATTACCTTCTCATGTTCCTCGAACGTGAGCGTGGCTGATTCGCCAGTCGAACCGCAGGGCACGATCCCATGGATGCCACAGGAAAGAAGAAACCCGATGTTTTTCTCAAGGCCCGGAAGATCCAGGCTCATGGCAGGGTTTCTTTTAAAAGGGGTTATGATTGCCGGAAGGACACCTTCAAACATGAATTAGGTTATGCGTGTCTTTTGGTATTTACCTTTCTCGTTATGTAGCCGGCGACCCGGTTCCGGACACGCTTGCTTCCGATAACCGCGGACTTGAAGAGCTGCTGCTTGTTCTCATCAAAGTCGCTTGAGAAGTTCTCGCGCTGCTTGGCTAACAGTTCAGTACCGAGTGATTTGATATAGGACGGTTTGATTCCCATTGATGGTTCCTCTAAAGTTCACTATTTAAAATGCGGCCTGAGCAGATAATAATATTGTTTGCAACGTCGGCCGGATCCTCGCCAAGAAGATAGAGCCATGATTGTTCCCCACCCGGTTTTTTCTCGTAAATTACGTCGGGCACATCCTCTTTGCAGCAGAACGCGATGCCCCAGTCCATCGTGCTGATCCCCGGCCGGGCCGGGCTTTGCGAAAAGGAAGCGCATTCCAAAAAGAGATCCTCTTCAAGAACCGCAAGGACACGATCCGAGTACGGTAAAATGGCGGCGCTTCGCATCGCCGGGTTGAATTTTGTGACCGTCAGGATCACCCGCACGACAGGCTCGTCCAAGCCGAACGTGACCGTGCAAAGAGGCTCCGTTGCCCCGCATCCATGGGGGGTTCCGATCCGGACAAAAGCCACCCCGGTACTGTCCCGCGCTCCGCGCAGGGCATACCCGAACGGGATCCCTTCAGGGGGAATGAGCAGCGGGCTCACCGGTTGCTTCTGCAGCGGTTCAAGGGCTGCTTCAAGCGAAGAGATGACGAGCGCGCGTTCGGATGCCGGGTTCATGGTGATCCAGTACTGGGACGGTCAGGGCATTAAGGCACCGGGTTCATTTGAGCGCAAGATCGGATCGGATCTCCATCATGCCGTGGAGGGCATGGTCATAGAAGACCGGCAGATCCATCAGCGGCGCAATCAGCGCGATCCGGCCGCGATCGCAGCCTGCGGCAAATGACTTCTCCTTTGCCTTTTTTGTGATCGTTTTTACCGAAACATCTGACAGGCTTCCCCCCTTGACAAGGGCACAGGCAATGATGAGCCCGGATGCGCTGTCAGCTGCCTGCAGGGCGATCTCCACCGGGCGTTCATAGGGGGCAGTATGAAGATGGTGATTATGGGCAGCGACAATGTCTGCACAATCGCTCTCAATCCCGTGTGCCTTCAGGATACCTGCCCCCGCAATCCCGTGCCGCTGCATATCTCCGCAAATCTCCTCAAAATCAATGTCATGGAGGATCCCGATCCGTTCCCAGGCATTTGGGTCGCCCCCGAGATTTCCCGCAACGGCTCTCATGATAGCACCCGTTGCAAGGCAGTGTTTTATGAGACTCTCTTCATGTACATGCTCGCGTAAAAGGCCGATTGCTGCATTCCGGTCCATAGTGATACGAGGTTGTCGGCCCTCATGAAAATTTCCCTGATGGGGGCAGATCCACCATAAGCCTATATCTTCCGCAAACAAAAACTGGTGTAATGGACGCGCGACTTCTTGATGTGGTGATCGGTCTTGCCGCATTTATCCTGCTCTGCATACTGCTTGCCACACTCCCGATAGTACTGATGCCGGCGTACGCTTACCTTGGCGCAATCATCATCTTCATCCTCTTCCTCTCCGGTGCCGGGTATCTTGTCAACGACAAGATCACGTAGGCAAAAAACGGCCGGATCACGCTTTTTTGCTATCGGGTGATTCCGGGGTACCTTGTTTTGCAGGCGAGGGATCTTTCTTTTCAGGTTTATTTTGCCGCTTAGCCAGCTCCCGTTTTTTATACCGGTAATAACTGAGCGGGTGGCTGGTGTTCTCGCAGATGGCATCGCGGTTGACGCAGAGCCCGGTGGTGCGCATCGCGGCACAGGCCGGAGCGGTATATTCGGTCCCCGATCCGCCCCGCCCGGTGATATGCTCGACCTGGTACATCGTCTTCTCCGGATCAAAGTCCGGTGACCGGGCATAGAGCTGAGCGATAGCAGGAACGTCCATGCCGACGGTATGGACGAACGTGGTCAGCGCAAACCGGCCCGCGTGGGTGAGGTTGGTGCCGGCCGTAAGCGCCGTGATGAGGGCCTGCATGCAGGGCGGGAACGCGCTCTCCTCGATTGAGCCGAACTGCTGGAGCATCTGCTGCTGGTACTCTTTCTTGATCGATTCGGCAACCGGTGCCAGCTGCGCACAGAGAGTTTTTGGGACATGGTATGGCAGATCGCGCCGGAGGATGACCCGGATCCGCTCCCGCAGGAGCTCGAGCAGTTCTTCTTTTTTTATCACGACCTGCCCGTTCTGCACGCGGCGGTTCACCAGTTTGAACCGGTCCTCGTGGAGGACAGAGACGATCTCCACGTAATCAGAAAGCGGCATCCGGTCCCGGGAGAGATCGATCCGGAATTCCGCGGCAAGGTAGTTTGCTATCCGGCTGTTCTGATCGTCATCAAGGACCGTATGCTCATTCCAGCCCTTCTCTGATTCCGACCCGGTCTCGGCGTTGAGAAAATAGAAGGCACGTTCAGCCTCGTACCGGGTGAGACGGTCATAGAGCTGCTTGTCCTGGATGCAGGAGACAATGATCCTTGCAAGCACGTAACCTGCGATCTCCTCGTCGTCGCGGGTCTGGAAATGCGCAACAATGGTTTTTTTTGAGGCCAGCGCCTGGTTGATCCGCTTCACGGCAAGTTCGACCAGGAACGCGCCTTTCTCCTCCTTTAAGAGCTGGTCGAGAGGAGGAAAAGATTTCTTGATATGTTCCTGGGCTTTTTTTAAAAACGGGAAATGGGAAAGTTCCTTTGCTGATGGAGAATAGTCCATCAGTCAGCCTCGATCCGGGGAGCGAGGAGGTATTCTACGTGCCCGTTCCCGCCGGCAATGTCGAACGAGAACCGGACCGGGTGGTCGATGCCAAGGAAAATTTCAACTTCAGCTGCCTTGCTCATGACTTTTCCCATGTCTTTTAAATAGTCAAGGGAGAAGAGCGAGCGGGCCTCTGCGGGGGTGAGCGATACCAGCTCGTCTTTGGTGAAGTCACGCCGGATATTGTCGGTGTCGCCATCGGCAATCAGGTAGAAGGTCTGGTCCTTGGGGTTGATGCCCAGCGCGATCTTGTCGGAGATGACCGCTGCAGCCTTCAGCGCGTTGTTGAGGTCCTCACCCTTGATCACGATCTTGCCCGGCAGGTTGATGGTCGGGGGGTTCGGGTCTTTCCGGATGGTATTGGTGTCGAGGAGCGTGATCGAGTAGTTGTACCCGTGGACCGAGACGGACATCTTCTGGGCATTGTCGGCCATCTCGAGGCTGATGAGATCGCCTTTGCCGGCCATGCCGAAGATGTTCTTCATCTTGGAGATGTCGATTCCCAGCTGGCTCTTTGAAGCCTTGTAGGAGTCAAACGCTTCCTTCTTTAACGTCAGGCCGATCATCGCCACGTTTGCCGTGTCAACCGCCCGCGTGGAGATCCCGTCATCATCGGTATGGAGCCGGCACTCGGGGATGAGAGCCGAGATCGCATCGATCGCTTCCTTGAAAATATCTGCATCAATCGTTGCTTTTAACATCGCTTACCCCTTAATACAATCTCTTATACAGTATATCGTCCTACGTTAATTATAGCGTTTTGGGTTTACGGCCCGGGATTTTGGAGAAAACCATACTATGGGTTCACAATGGGGATATGACAAGGCCTACATGCGGGCAAAACACGAGGGCTACCGGTCACGGGCAGCGTATAAGATCCTGGAGATCCAGAAGAAGTTCGCGGTTATCCGGCGCGATGACAATGTTGTCGATCTTGGTGCCGCGCCAGGCAGCTGGCTGCAGGTTTTAAGGACGCTCACGGACGCCCGGGTTCTGGGTATCGACCTCAACCCCATTGCCCATCTGGACGGGGTCGAGACCCTTGAAGGGGACCTCAACGACAAGGAGATCCAGGAGCAGGTAAAAGCCCTGATCGGGGTTGTCAATGTTATCGTCTGCGATGCTGCGCCCAAACTCTCCGGCCACAAGAGATATGACCAGGCCCGGATCATCGAACTGAACGAGCAGGCCCTGGCTTTTGCCTGCAATGTCTTGAAACATGGCGGAAATTTCGTGGTCAAATCCTTCCAGGGTACGGATTTCCCTGAGCTGTATGCCGACACCAAACAGCATTTCCACGCGGTCAAGACCTTGAGTACCAAGTCGAGCCGCAAGGGGAGCACCGAGCTCTACATCATTGCAAAGAACTTCGTGGACTGATTCAATTCATGATTCTGAAAGATCCTTTTGGCCGGCCCGTCAGCAACCTCCGGATCAGCCTGACGCCCCGGTGCAACTTCCGGTGCATCTACTGCCACCGCGAGGGGGAGCTGCGACCGGAGGCCGAACTCACAAAAGAAGAGATCGCGGAGATCCTCAGGGTAGCAGCAAAGTACGATATCCGCAGCGTCAAGTTCACGGGTGGCGAACCGCTGCTGCGCGACGATATTGTCGATATCGTCCGGTCCGTCCCGGAGGGGATGGAATCTTCGATGACCACAAACGGGACCTTCCTTGCAAAATATGCACAGGATCTCAAGGATGCCGGCATGAAACGCGTGAATGTGAGCATCGATTCCATCAATCCCGAAACTTTCAGAAAGATCACCGGGTTTGACCAGCTCGGGGATGTGCTTGAAGGAATG
>JBFYKS010000308.1:0-3108 GCA_041305785.1 Methanoregula sp.
GGTTCTCGATTCGCTTGTCGGGGCATTTCAGGGAATGCCTTTCATCCCGTTACATGCTTAGTGAGCGAACTGAATAGTTACAAATTTTCAAGCACACTTTGATTGAAAAATTTTGAGCAGACTCTGATTTTTCTTTTTCAAACGCGATCACAATCGCGATCGAAAAACCGATCTGAAACGATCGGACTTTGATTATTTTTTTTCACCGGACCCTGATTGAAATTTCTCAAGCAGACTTTGATTTTTCTTTTTCAAACGCAATCGTTATCGCAATCGAAAAACCGATCCGGATTAACCTGCCGGGGTGATCCGTGTGGGGGGAACCCGAATGGGGAAAAAAGGAGATAGATCTCAGGGGGAAACTACTGGTGAGCCGGTCAGGCAATCCTGCAGGCACCCGGGATGACGCACCGGACCCCGCCCAGCTCGCCGATGATGACCGGCAGACCGTACACCTCTTCGATGACCGAAGGGGTGACGATATCGTGCTTTCCGTGGATATGCACCGTGCCGTTCTTGATGAAGATGAACGTATCGGCAAACCGGAGAGCCTGGTTTAAGTCATGCATGGTCATGACCGCCGCGATGTTGTGGTCCCGGACGATCTCGCGGATGGTATTGAGGATGTCCACCTGGTTCTTCATGTCAAGGTTGCTGGTCGGCTCATCGAGCAGCAGCACCTTGGGCTCCTGCACGAGCGCCCGGGCAATGGCAACCTTCTGGAGCTCGCCGCCGCTCATCTCATCGATGTAGGAGAGGCGCAGCGCATCCATGCCGAGCCGGGTGAATGCCGCATCAACGATCTCCATGTCGTGCGGTGTCACGTCCCAGCCGATATGGGGGCGGCGGCCGAGCAGGACTGCATCGAACGCGGTCAGCCGGCCGGTCTCCACCCGCTGCGGCACATAGCCGACCCGGCGTGCAATATCCATTGTCCCGAGATCAAGCAGGTTCTCGTCTTCGAGCATGACCGTCCCGCCTTTTGCCCGGAGGATACGGTTTAAGCACTTGAGGAGCGTGGTCTTGCCCACCCCGTTTGGCCCCAGCACGGCCACAACCTCGCCGCGTCGGATAGAGAACCCGATATCCTGTAAGACATTCTTGTTGCGGTACATGAATTTGAGTTCGTTTACCGTCAGAATTGTTGTCATCGTTTATACCCCCTGAAAAGTAAGAAGATGAAGACCGGCGCTCCCATGAACGCCGTCAGTACAGACACCGGCAGCACGTAGGGTGCCACAATCACCCGTGCAACCGTGTCCGAAGCCAGCAGGAGAATCGCCCCCATCACCGCGGAACCGGGGATGAGGAAGCGCTGATCGTCCCCGATGATCCGCCGCACCATGTGGGGGCAGACAAGCCCGACAAACCCGATAACACCGAGCAGCGCGACAATGACTGCCGAGATCAGTGCCGCGACGGTCATCCCGACAAGCCGGACCCGCGCCACATCGACGCCAAGCCCCTGCGCGGTCTCGTCACCGGCATCGATGGCATTGTAGTTCCAGCGGTTGACGATGAAGTAGAGCGTGCCGGCCCCCACAACGAGTGCCATCAGGGGCAGCATGTCCCACGTGGCCCTGCCGACATCGCCAAACGTCCAGAAGACCACTGCGGCGAGCTGGGCGTCGGTCGAGAAGTACTGCAGGAACATGACGCCCGCAGAGAAGAGACTCGACAGGGCGACACCGGTCAGGATCATGACTTCGGGCGATGCGCCTTTGACATGCGAGATCAGCAGGATGATCCCGGTGGCAAGCATGCAGAAGATGAACGCGACAATGGTTGTAAGGAAAGGATTGGAGATTGAGACGGGACTGGCCACCGTTGACTGCATATTCCCGGTGCCAAGGAAAATTATCGACACGGCAGCACCGAACGCACCGGCACTGGAGATCCCAAGCGTAAACGGGGATGCGAGCGGGTTGCGGAGAATTGACTGCATCGCGACACCGGCGATGGAGAGGCCGACTCCCGCGATAACGGCAGCAAGTGCCTGGGGGAGCCGGACGTTCCAGACAATCCGGTCCCATTTGTCCAATGCCGATATGCCGAACAAGCTCTGGACCACATCAAGCGGAGGGATCGCGACGGCCCCGACGGAGATCGCCATGACAAACAGGATAAACGAAAGGATGAGTCCCAGGATGATCCAGTGTACCTTGCCCTTCAGGTAGGTCTGGTAATCTTTTGGGACCGTTCCTTTGTTTAAGTGCATGACAGTTCCCTTGTTACTGGATGGTTATTTTCGTAAACCCGAGATCCTTGTAATTGGCATTGATATTGTCAAATGCCGGCTTTCCGACAAACTTTTTGTAGATCTCATCGGCTTTCTGCTTCGGGTCGACATCCGCAAACTGGTCCGGGTACAGGACTTTACCGACATAGTACGCATCGGCAAGCACGGACTCGTAGTTGACGTTATAGTAATTATACGGCAGGACACCGTACACGTTGCCGCTCTTCACAGCCTTCAGGCCGGCATAGGCCGGGTTGGTCTTCAGTTCCCCGATTGCACCGTCATTATCCATCTGGATGGTGCCGACATCGATGAAGAGATACTCCGCGTCACCATCAACAATGACTTCTTTGGAGACATCAGCATGCTGGGTGTCAATTCCGGCTGCGATGTTCTTTGCATGGACCCAGATGAACGGGGGGTACGCCGGCTCGGTGGAGATGATCCCGTGGGCCCCTGCCGAGCTAACTCCGCCGATGTACACCGTCTTCTGCTTGTCGGCCGGAATATCCTTTGTTCGCTTCTCAAGGTCAGCAGTCACCTCATCGACATACGCGATCAACTCTTCGGCCCGTGCCTCTTTTCCAAGGGTTTTGCCAAGAAGGCGGAAGGCGTCGGTCATTTCCTTCTTCTCCGCATCGGTCCGCAGGGAGCCGTACGGGAACGCGACAACCGCAATACCGGTCTTGTCCTGGAGGGTGTCGGCTTCCGGTCCGCTGGTCCCGTAGGTGGTGCCGGTCGAGCCGGTCTTGAAGATCACCTCAGGGCCGATCCCGATGATCTTCTCGGGGTCGTCCTTGCCGCGCATCTCGCCGATGAGGGTCATACTCTTGAACTGCGGGTTTGCGATTGCATAGGACCGTGCCTCG
>JBFYKS010000309.1:0-4310 GCA_041305785.1 Methanoregula sp.
GATATCACGCTGCAAAAAGAGGCCGAGGAGATCCGCAGGGCGTATGAGATGCGGCTCGACTCCGCCATGGAGATCGGCAGCCTCGCGTGGTGGGAGATGGATCTTCCGGACGGTGCAGTCCGGTTCGATGACCGCAAGGCGACCATGCTCGGGTACTCCCCCGACCAGTTCCATCATTACACGGATTTCACCGCGCTGTTACACCCTGATGATCTCGAACCTGCGATGCAGGCAATGCGGGACCATCTTGATGGCAGGGAGTTACGGTACCATATAGATTACCGCCTGCTGGCTGCCAATGGTAATTACCGGTGGTTCCGCGACGTGGGTGGTATCACAAAGCGCCATCCCGACGGCTCGCCCGGAACGGTGACCGGGATTGTGATTGATATCACGGCGGCAAAGGAAGCCGAAGACGCGATCAGGGCAACCGAGACCCGTTTCCGTGCCCTCATCCAGAACGCTTCCGATCTCATCCGTATTCTTGATGCAGGCGGCAGGATCGTGTATGAATCCCCCTCAGCCGAACGGATACTCGGGTATCCGGCCGGCTCCCTGCTGGGAAGCGATCCCCTGGAACTGGTCCACCCGGACGATCTCGAACGGGTAAGAAAAGACCTTAACGAAGTCTACGGGCGGACGAACCCTGGCATACCCACAGAATTCCGGATCCGGAAGGCTGACGGCGAATATATCTGGGTGGATACCATCGGTACCAACCTCCTCGGCGTTCCCGGGGTGAACGGGATTGTGGTCACCACCCGTCCCATCCAGCGGCGCAAGGAGGCGGAGCAGGCGTTCCTCGAGAGCGAGGAACGGCTCCGGCTGGCAATGGAAGGGGCGGATGTGGCCTCGTGGGACTGGGATCTTACATCCGGTAAAGCCGTATTCAGCGACCGGTTCTACACCATGCTCGATTACCAGCCCGGTGAGTTCCCCGCAACGTACGAGGGGTGGATTGCGCATATTCACCCGGACGACAAGGAGCGGGTCCTTCCGGATCTCCAGAGGCAGGTAGCCGAAAAACGCCCCCTCTGCGAGATCGAGTACCGGCTTCTCACCAAAGACGGGAACTGGCTCTGGATCCTTGGCCGGGGGAAGATTGCAGAATTCGACGAGAAGGGGAATCCCTCCCGTCTCACCGGGGTCAATATCGACATCACCAGCCGCCGGCTCATGGAGTCGGAGATCCGGTCCCTCAACACCGTGCTTGAGGGCCGGGTGAAGGACCGGACCGAAGCTTTGCAGAAAGCGAACGCGGAACTTGAGGAAGAGAACGCCCAGCGGCTCACCGCTGAACAGAAACTCCAGGCATCCTATGATGAGAAGGTGATGCTCTTAAAAGAGATCCACCACCGGGTCAAGAACAACCTCCAGATCATTGCAAGTCTCTTAAACCTCCAGTCCCGGTACATCAAAGATGAGTCCACCCTTGCGGCAATCCGGGAGAGCCAGAACCGGGTCAAGGCCATGGCGCTCGTCCACGAGAAACTCTACAAGGCCGAGGACATCTCGCATATCAGCCTCCACGACTACCTCCGGTTCCTTGGTACCGGGCTCTTCCAGTTCTACGATGCACGGAGCCGGGGGATCCAGTTCCATCTCGATATCACGGAGGTGAATGTTGACATCAACTCTGCTATCCCGCTGGGGCTCATCATCAACGAGCTCATCTCGAACTCGCTCAAGTATGCCTTCCCCAAAGACCGGAAAGGCGAGATCTCCATCACGGTGAAGAAGGACGGGCATACCCTGACGGTCCTGTTCCGGGATACCGGTATCGGGATCCCTGCCGATCTTGACTGGCAGAACACCCAGTCCCTTGGCCTGCGGCTCGTCAACACCCTCGTTGACCAGATGGACGGGACCATTAAACTTGACCGGAGCAACGGCACGCAGTTCACGATGGTGGTGCATGAGAAGGAGTGAGGTGATTTGGCAATGACACACGCTCAAAAACCCTTGTTTGTTATGACCGAAAGGCTCTGGCTGGCCACCATCCTCCTCCTCGCAGCGGGGGTCCTCGTCATCACGGTCTGGTGCCTGATGCACGGGATCACCACCATCTTCATGCACCTCTATTACTTCCCGATCGTACTCCTTGCCTACCATTACCGGTGGAGAGGATTCTGGATCGCCACGGTACTTTCCCTTTTCTATGTCGGCCTTGTCGTGCTGTTCGAACCCGGAACGCCCGATGTGGTTCTCGGGGCGCTGTACCGGTTCCTCGTCTTTGTCGGGATTGCTGCCACCATCGCGTACCTCTCGGAGCAACTCGTGCGGGCTGAACGTGCCGGCCAGGAATCCACGCACTTAAAGGAGCAGTATATCTCGCTTGCCCCGGCGATCATCCTTGTGCTCGACCACAACGGCACGATCACCTACCTCAATGACAGGGGGTGCAGAATTCTCGAATGCCCGGCCGACGGGATAATCGGAAAAGACTGGGTAACCACCTTCATCAAAGAGGATGACCGGGAACCTGTCCGCTCCCTTTTTACCGGTATTATGCGGGGGGACTTCGATCCGCACCGCATGGTTGAGGGGGATGTCATCACCGGCACCGGCGCCACCCGGTACATCCGGTGGTACAACACCCTGTTGAAAGGCAGTGACGGCACCATCACCGGTGTTTTGAGTTATGGCGAGGATATCACTGAAGAGAAGGCAGCACAGGACTCCTTAAAAACCCTGCAGCAGTTCCAGGAGAGCGTGATTGCCAACGCCAATGTCTGGATATCGGTGCTTGCACCGGACGGGACGATCCGTGTCTGGAACGATGCTGCCGAGCAGATCAGCGGGTATAAGAAAGCCGATGTCGTGGGGAAGAACACGATCTGGAAAGAGCTCTACCCGACACCTGAATACCGAAAAAAGGTAACCAAAGAGATCCAGCGGGCCCTCTCAAGTGACACGCACCTTGAAGATTTTGAGACGGTGATCCGGTGTGCAGATACAACGACTAGGACGATCGTCTGGAACACGCGGGGCCTTCTGGACAAACAGGGAATCGTCACCAGCTATATCGTGATCGGGCGTGATGTCACGGCACAGAAAGCAGCCGAGTTCCGTGCCGGCGAGAGCTCCCGGTTCCTCGGGGCCATGATCGATACCCTGCCGGTGCCGGTCTTCTTTAAGGATGCGAGCGGGAAATATCTCGGGTGCAACCCCCCGTTCTCGGAATATCTGGGGATGACACGGGAGGAGATTGTCGGAAAGAGCGTGTATGACCTCTCTCCAAAAGATCTTGCTGACACGTATGCAGCCTCCGACCAGCAGCTCTTCGCCAATCCGGTTCCCCAGCGGTACGAGACGCAGGTGCAGTATGCCGACGGCTCGTTCCACGATGTCATCTTCTACAAAGCCCCGTTCTTCCACAACGATGGCACACTGGGGGGGCTTATCGGGACCTTCCTTGACATCACCGACCGGAAAGCAAATGAGGAACGCATCAATGCCCTGCTCAAGGAAAAGGAAGAGCAGCTCCGGATCATCAACACCAGCCCGGCCGTTGCCTTCCTTTGGAAAGCGGAGGAGCACTGGCCGGTGGAGGCGGTCAGTACAAATATCACCCAGTTCGGGTACACACCCGAAGATTTCCTCTCCGGCACAGTGCCGTTCTCTTCCCTCATCCACCCGGATGACCTTGATCGCGTGGGAACCGAGGTGGAGTCGAGCAGCAGCAACCATATCGATGACTTTATGCAGGAATACCGGATCTTCGGGAAGAACCATGACCTGTTCTGGATCCTGGACTACACCCACATCCGCCGCGATCCTTCCGGCACCATCACCCACTATGAGGGCATAGTCCTCGACATCACCAAGCGCAAACGGGCAGAGGAAGCGTTGCAGGAGAGCGAGCACCGGAGCGCGATGCTGCTCAAAGCGATACCGGATATGATGTTCATCATAACCCGTGAAGGAGTGTACCGGGATGTGCGGGTGCCGGACGAGATGGCACTGGCTCTTCCTGCTGACCGCATCATCGGCACAAATATCCGCGATTCCGGGTTTGGTGAGGAATCGACCGACACGATCCTGTACCATCTCGGGATGGCACTGGAAACGAACAAACTCCAGTTCTTTGAGTACGAGCTCGTTCTCCCGCAGGGGCTGCGCCAGTACGAGGCACGCATGGTTGCCCTCAGCAACCAAGAGGTTCTCGGCATCATCCGGGACATCACCGAGCGAAAAGCGATGGAGACTGCACTCAGCCTCTCCCAACAGACCTACCGCTCCTATGTTGACAACTCTCCCGTGGGTATCTTTGTTGCCGACAGCTCAGGACACTACCTGGATGTCAATGA
>JBFYKS010000310.1:0-9044 GCA_041305785.1 Methanoregula sp.
ATCGGGTTCTCGTGGGGTGCCTTCCTCTCGTGGATGCTTGCTGCCCGCTACCCGGATCTGGTGAAAAAACTAGTGCTGGTCAGCAGCCCCCCCTTCGCAGAGCGGTATGCGCCCGCCATCACCCAGACGCGCATGGGCCGGCTCGCAAAAAAGGATCGGGTGGCAGTCCAGGATATCCTTGCTCACATGAATGACGATACATTTCCCGACCGGAACCTGCTCCTTGCCGATCTTGGCAGGCTGCTCGCCATTGCGGATGCCTACGATCCCGTGCCTGCCGAAGACGAATGTTTCCACTGCCAGTACGATCTGTTCAAAGGAGTCTGGGACGAGGCAAGCGATCTGCGCAAAAAACAGGTCATTCTTACTATGGCAAAGGCAGTCCGGTGTCCTGTTGTCGCCATCCACGGCGATACCGATCCCCACCCGGCTGAAGGGGTGAACGGTCCGCTCTCAAAAGAACTGGATGATTTCCGGTTCATCCTTCTGGAAAAATGCGGCCACCGCCCGTGGATCGAGCGGTACGCATCTGATGAATTTTTCCGGGTGCTCATAAAAGAGATCTGATCCCGTTGCCGGCGTTATTTCACACCGGTCTCTTTTTGGACCGGTGGTGGTTCATTTAGTATCCGCTCTTCCAGCTGCTTCCCGTGCGAGCCGTTCCAGTAGAGTTTCCTGCACCGCTCGCACCAGAAAAAGGAGATCTCCCGCCAGTCTTTTGGGGCATAATCGGCCCCGCCGATCTCGCAGGTGTTTGCCTCCCGCAGGGGGGTGTTGCAGAGCGAGCACCGGCTTAAGGTGACCCGGCGCTGAACAAGCCCGCAGTCCGCAAGCTGCTGTACCTGCTCCATCACCCCATCCCCGGTTACCAGGATCGCCCGCCCCTTTCCCCGCCGTGCCAGTTCGGCATCCCTTGTGAGGAGGATCCGGCCTTCCTGTTCTGCCATGGCAAGGAGCA
Organism: Methanoregula sp.; assembly: GCA_041305785.1. Taxonomy (GTDB): domain Archaea; phylum Halobacteriota; class Methanomicrobia; order Methanomicrobiales; family Methanospirillaceae; genus Methanoregula. The sequence goes on from JBFYKS010000310.1 coordinate 959, forward strand.
GGGTGTCCTCGTCCGGCCGCCCCTCTGCGAGGCTGTTTGCACTGGTCGTGTCGTAGCCCATGAACCGGAGGTACCGGGTGAGCGTGCCCAGCATCCGGTCCACGATGAACCGGTTCTCGCGCAGGGGATCAGCGGGCATTGCGGACCACCGCAACCTTTTCGCCGCAGGCTGTGCACTGCTGGCCTTCGAGCGCCACGAACCGGGCAGAGAATCCGGTTCGTTCGATGAGGGTTGCGCCGCAGGAAGGGCAGTACGTGTTCTCGCCCGGGTGGTGGTATACGTTCCCGAGATACGGGTAATGAAGGCCCAGTTCCTTTGCCCGGGTATAGATCTTCTCCAGCATCGCAACGGGGGTTGCCCCGCGATCGGTCATCTGGTAATCCGGGTGGAAGGCCGAGAAGTGCATGGGGGTGTCCGGCCCGAGGTTCCCGATCACCCACCGTATGAGGGCTTCCTGCTCTTCCCTGCTGTCGTTGAGGCCGGGGATGACCAGCGTCACGGTCTCGACATGCATCCTCAGTTCGCGGGCAAGCATGGCGGAATCGAGGACCGGCTGGAGATGCGCACCGCAGATCTTTTTGTAAAAGTCATCCGTGAATGCCTTGATGTCCACCCGGTACGCCCCGAGCATGGGCGCGAGTTCGCGCAGGGCCTCTTCGGTGATGTACCCGTTGGTGACGTACACCGTGCCAAGCCCCTTCGCCTTTGCGAGCGTTCCCATGTCGAGCGCATACTCGTGCCAGATGGTGGGCTCGTTGTAGGTCCATGAGATGGAAGCGCTCCCGCTCTGCTGCGCCCGCTGCACCCCCTCTTCAGGTGCAAGCGTCCCGAGATGCGCTTCTTCAAACGTTGCCCGGGAGATATGCCAGTTCTGGCAGTGTCTGCAGTGGAAGTTGCACCCGATACTGCCAAGGGAGTACGAGCGGGTGCCGGGCAGGTAATGGAAGAGCGGTTTCTTCTCGATGGGGTCGACTGCCTCGGCGCTGATCTTCCCGTAGGTCTTTGCGTCAAGGGTCCCGTGCTCGTTCCAGCGCACACCGCAGATGCCGTGCTTTCCCTCGCTGATGGTACAGCGGTGGCTGCACAGGGAACACTTCACCGCATTATCTGCAAGTCTCCCGTACTGCCGTGCCTCATGCATACCCGGTTATCCTTCTTTTGTGTGGGAGCGGACCGGTCTCTTGTGCGCCCGCTCTTCCTTCTCAACGTTCTTTATGCCCTCGACCGAGTCCACTTCAAGGACGAATGAGCCCCGGTACCCGCAGTCCTTGCAGACATAGATCGAGCCGACATACCCGCCAACTTCAGGGAAGATCTGCTGGCTCTTGCATTTCGGACAGTAGAACATAGTGAACAAGTCTTTTGTGCATCCACTACAAAAACTAATGCAATGAAGACAGTCGTCATCTCGCTTGGCGGTTCTATCCTGATTCCTGAACTGGAGAACCACCGTATCAGGGAATATGTTCCGGTACTCAGGAGGATCCAGAAGAAGTGCCAGTTGTATGTCGTTGTCGGCGGAGGCGGCGAAGCACGGCGGTATATCGATGTGTCGCGGGCCATGGGGATCGATGAAGGGACCTCGGACGAGATCGGGATCCTGATCACCCGGCTGAACGCCGCCCTGCTCATCGCCGCTCTCGGGAACGATGCGTACCCGGAGGTTGCCCGGACGCACAACGAGGCTAAGATGTTTGCCGAATCAAAAAAGATCGTGATCATGGGCGGGATCACGCCGGGGCAGACAACCGATGCGGTTGCTTCTGTCCTTGCCGAGCGGGTGGGTGCATCGGTCTTCATCAACGCTACTTCTGTTGACGGCGCGTACGACAAGGACCCGCGGAAATTCAAAAACGCAAAGAAGTTTGATTCCATGACCCCCGCGCAACTCTTAACGATTGTCGGGAAGACTGCCCTGTCAGCCGGTTCGAACAATGTCCTTGATGTGATTGCTGCGCGTATCGTTGAACGGAGCCACATCCCGCTTGTCGTGCTTGACGGAAGGGACCCAAAAAACCTTGAGAACGCGATCCTGAAGGGGAAATTTGTGGGCACGATTGTCTCGGAATCGGGTAAAAATCCCTTCCCGGTCTGATTGTTTTTTCCGCATTCCACCATCACCTATTTTTACATTCCCGGCGCAACTATGATGGCGCGGGGTAGTAGGGTAGCCTGGTCCATCCTAGAGCGTTTGGGACGCTTTGACGGCGGTTCGAATCCGCCCTACCCCATACGGACCATGAAAAAACCGGATGCCGCTCGGATCTATGCCGCTCTTTTAAAACGGTATCCTGATGCCCGCGAGCCCGCCGGCAAGATCTGCCGGGGTACCCCGTTTGAAGTTTTGATCCTGACCATCCTTTCCGCCCAGACAACGGACAAGGCAGTCCTCAAAGTCAAGAAACCGCTCTTTTCAAAATACCCTGCACCCGAGAAACTCGCTCAGGCAAACCCGGCGGACGTGGAAGAGATCATCCACAGCCTTGGTTACTATCATGCCAAGGCAAAGAACCTCATCGCCGCTTCGCAGACCCTCCTTGATACCTTCGGGGGCAGCGTGCCGGGAACCATGGACGAGCTCTTAACCATCCCGGGCGTTGGCCGGAAGACGGCAAACATCGTCCTCTACCACGCGCTCGGGAAGAACGAAGGCATCGCGGTCGATACGCATGTCCGCCGGCTGGCGCAGCGGATCGGGTTCTCCGATACGGATAACGTGGCCGTGATTGAAAAAGATCTGATGGCGCTGTTTCCCAGGAAGGATTGGGGTGATCTTACCGATCTCCTGATTGCGCACGGGCGGGCAACGTGCGATGCGAAGAAGCCGCTTTGTACTGGGTGCGTGATTAAGGGAATGTGCCGGTGGGTGAGGGTGGGGAAGAACGGGGTCACCCCCCGAACCCCGTGATCACCGCGAGAATCTGCTGAGCTGTTGCCGGGTCCAGGATCTGGGCAAGCACAAGCCCGGCAAGCGCAGCGAACACAGTCTGGACAATCTCTCCCTTGCACCGGGAGAAATTCGTAGCCGGGAAAACGGGCGAACATGACAAGGGACGCATCCCGGCTTCGTTTTCATCCCGAATCTTTTGTTATTGCCGGGACTGGCAGCTGGTTTATTACCTATAGCCATCTATAGGTGTTACTATGCAGGCAGCGAGTTCCATTTACATCCGGGAAGATCTCAAAACCCAGTTGAACAACCTGAAACGCAACCCGAAGGAATCATACAATGACGTTATCGAGCGCCTGGTAAATCTCACCATTGATGATGAACCGCTCAGTGCAGAGGCTATCAAAGGGCTGGAAGAAAGCCTCGATGATATCAAACGAGGAAATCTGATCTCTGAAGAGGATATCAAGAAGAAATACGGGGTTGAATGAGCCTGTACCGGGTGAAGTATACAAATCGTGCAGACCGGGATCTGGAGAAATTGCCACGGGAGATTGCCAAAAAAGTTGTCAGCGCGATTCAGAATATCAAAAAAGACCCGTATCAATGCATAAAAAAGATGAAGGCGTCAAATCCAACTCACCCGGTGTACTCTCTCCGGGTCCAAAGAGACATTCGTGCCCTTCTCTCAATCCATGATGATGTCCTGATCATTCATGTTCTTGAAATCGACTACCGGAAACAGGCATACCGCGATTTCTAAAAAAAAGGGTTTAAAAAATTGCTCTGCACCGGGGGAAAAATGGGGTCATCCCCCCATCACCACCCCCATCCTCTCCCGCTCTCACGTACCCATGACCGTCCGCCTCACCAGGCGCCTCTTCCTCACCGCTAATACCTCCCCCCGCCAGGGCTGGCTCCACCTATGCCGAACCCGCCCCGCCACCCCGGCATCATCCAAACCGTCGCGCATCGGGAAGGGCATCGGATCGGGGAGGAAGTGAGAGAGCTCTTCTTGCAGGGTTTCCACCCCGGGGGAACCCGGACAACAGCAGTCCCGGCGAGCGCCAGGCCCGGCTTTTTAAAAATCTCCCCCATCCCGTTGAACGATCCTCGCCCGTCCAGGCCACAAACCCCCTCTTAGAAATCTAAGAAAACGGGTGGACACAAACCTCCCGCCCCAGGAGCAGAATCTCCGGCGTGCCAGGCCTCCGCATTCCGGCCCGGTGTTCAGCCCCGTCGGTGCACCGGTCACATGAGGTGAGATCCCCCCCCTCCCGGTCCATCCACCCCCCCAATACCCGCTCCCACCCCGACTTTCGCCAGTGAAATAGGATTAAAAAGGATTCAGGAGGCCCCTTAAAACCGCCCGATTCGCCAGAAAAGCGTAAATCGGGCCCGGATGAAAAACCCTTATACATAAATGCCCTGTTTTTGCACCAAATTGATCCGGACCTCGGAAAAAGAGGGCAATCGGAGCCGGATACGGGCCCGGATTGGGGGGTGGGGGATACCCTTTGCCGGGGGATCTCTCTCTGACGGAGAGGTTATTGCTCCCCCTGTCAGAGCTGATTCCCCTCGCCCCGTACATGGGCCCCCCGGCATTTTCACTCCACGCGCTGATGGTATTAAGGGGCAGGGCCCCGGACATTCCTTTCACTAAAGGAGATGACCGGACCATAAAGCACGCCCTCGTTCCCCGGCAGATCTCCCCTCTCGTGCAGGAGATCCGTGATCTGGTACAACGTGCACGACGAGCTGCTGCACAAAATATCAATACCCTGCAGGTTGTCACCAATTATGAGATTGGCCACAGGATCGTTGAATATGAACAGAGGGGAAGCAAACGGGCGGAGTATGGCGAGCGAATAGTCCGGGAGCTCTCACAGCGGCTTACTGAAGAGCTCGGCCGGGGATTTTTTAAAAAGGAACCTGGAGTACATGCGCCGGTTTTATCTTGAATACCCGGATGCTGCTCATCAGATTCCCCGGATCGTCCCGGGGAAATTTCCGAAAACGAGCGGGGAACAAGCACCAATTGTGCAGACACTGTCTGCGCAATTCACACCCTTTGCCCTCAGCTGGTCACATTATGTCTTCCTCATGAATATTAAAAACCGGGATGAACGAAATTTCTATGAGATAGAATCCGGACAAAACCAGTGGTCATTGTCTGAGCTCAAACGACAGTACAATTCCGGAATTTACGAACGACTTGCTCTCAGTCGCGATAAAGAAGGATTATGGGCCCTCTCCAAAAATGGCCAGATCATCGAAAAACCCGGGGATATGCTCAAGAACCCGGTTGTACTTGAATTCCTCGACCTCGATGAAAAAACGCATTACACTGAAAACGATCTCGAATCCGCAATCATCGATAAACTGGAAGCATTCCTGCTCGAACTCGGGAAAGGTTTCCTGTTTGAGGCCCGGCAGAAACGGTTCATTTTGGAATCCGACAATTTTTATGTAGACCTCGTTTTCTATAACCGTATCCTACGATGTTATGTGTTAATTGACCTCAAGATTGGAAAACTCACGCATGAAAACCTCGGGCAGATGCAGATGTACGTGAATTACTACAACCGTGAGGTAAAACGAGATGAAGAGAACCCGACCATCGGTATCATCCTTTGCAAGACAAAAAACGATGCGCTCGTCCGGCTCACCTTGCCGGAGGACTCGACCATTTATGCATCTCAATACCAGCTCTATCTGCCGACCAAAGAGGAACTCCGGGAAAAGCTGATCGAATGGTCAGCATCTCATGAAGAAGACGAGGCAGCCGGATACTAGGTACATCGCTCCCGGTCCATCCGCCCCCTCCCCCGTCGGATCTCCCGTGCCTCAACCGGATTCCGGGCAACCCGGCCTGCCCTTCATGCGTGCGTATCCCCCTGCCGTACCGGAATGACCGGCCGGCCCCGTTCCTTCACGCGGAAGACGGAGATCTGCACACGCGTTGAGAGAATCGACAACCGAATCGACAACCCGATCCGGCAAATCCCCGGCCGATAACGTCGTGAATGAAAAAAGTCAGGCCATCACGTACCGGGTTGCCCGGCCTTTCTGCTCGGTCCGGATGAGCCCGAGTTCCACCATCCGGGCGAGTTCCCTGCCGGCTGCCTGGCGGGATATGCCATACGCCCGCACAAGATCCGCGCTCTTCACCGACTCGTGGGCATGGATGAACTCGATGATCTGCATCTGCCGCTCCGATAATGCAACCTGCCCGCCGGCACCTTTTTTGTGCTCATCAGACGAGAGCAGCAGCACGCGCTCCTTCACCCGGTGCAGGGAGATCCAGGCCCCCTCAAGGAAATATTCCAGCCACGGGATACAATCGGGGTATGTCCCGTTCGTCCGTTTCAGCACCGCGTAGTACGCGGCCCGGTCGCTGTCATAGAAATCATCAAGGGTAAAAAACCGCTTGATATCGAACTTTTGCATGGTCAGGATGAGGGTTGCGAGCGCCCGTGCAGTCCGGCCATTGCCATCCACGAACGGATGGATCCGGACCAGCTCGTAGTGCGCAATCCCGGCAACGAGGACCGGGTGCATCTGGCGGGCAACCTCAGAGTTCAGCCATGCAACCAGCCCCGCCACCAGCGGCCGGACCTCTTTTGGCGCCGGGGGAGCATAGACAACCTCCTTTGTGCGACGGTTTCCCACAACGACCCGGACCGTCCGGAATGCCCCTTCCGAAAGCCGGGTCATCGAGCGTATCCCTCGTAACATCCCGGTGAAGGGAGAGAATGTTCCCTTCAGCGATCCGTTATGGATGGGGGCAACCGGGATCCTCTGGCCTGGCGGACTGATGAAAAAGACCCGGCTGATAAAAAAGATCGTGCGCCCCGCAGATGCTTCAGTACCCGATGATCACCCGGATCACCGCAAAAGCGGTATACCCGATGAGAGCGCTGACGGGAATCGTTAGGATCCATGCCCACGCGATGGTCCGGGCAACGCCCCACTTCACCGTGCTCGTCCCCATCGTGGTGCCAACCCCCATGATTGAAGAGCAGATGACATGCGTGGTGCTGACCGGGATCCCGAGGAGGGAGGCCCCGATGATCGTGGATGCCCCGGCCGTCTCAGCAGCAAAACCATGGACCGGGCGGAGCTTCGTTATCTTGTACCCCATGGTCCTGACAATCCGCCAGCCCCCCGAGAGGGTTCCCAGCGCAATAGCACCGTACGCGGCAAGGATTACCCACAGCGGGACTGGCAGGTGGTTTGGATCCACCCCTGCGCCATAATACCCGATGGAGAAGAGGAGCGGGAGGATGATCCCCATCGTCTTCTGGGCATCGTTGGTCCCGTGGCTGAAACTGTACGCGGCAGCAGAACAGAGCTGGAGCCGTTTGAAGTAGGTCTCGGCCGACTGCTTGTTGGCATGCCGGGTCAGCCGTAAGATGACTGCCATAAAGAGAAAACCGCAGGCAAGCCCGATTAAGGGCGAGACGATCATGAAGAGTGCAACAACCTCGACCGTGGTCCACTTGATGGCCGCGATCCCGGCTGCAGAGAGCCCTGCACCCGCAAGCCCTCCGATCAGGGCATGAGACGAGGAGGTGGGAAGCCCCGAGATCCAGGTGATAAGGTTCCAGGTGATGGCCCCGGTGAGGGCGGAGAGGATGATGAACGGGATGATTCCGGTCTCCACGATCTCAAGCTCGATGATCTTACTGATGGTGCTTGCGACCGCGACCCCGAAGCCGAACGCAGCAACGAAGTTGAACATCGCGGCCATCAGCACGGCGTTCCGTGGCGAGAGGACTTTTGTCGAGACCACGGTTGCTATGGAGTTTGCCGCATCATGGAATCCATTCGTAAAATCGAAGATCAGTGCGATAACGATGATGGCGATGACCAGTTCTACCGATGCTTCGATCATGAAATCCTCTCAGGGGTCTTCTGCTGCGGTCTCATGAGTGGCGGATTGCGATATCTGAGAGCACGTTTGCAACATCCTCGCACCGGTCGGTTGCGGTCTCAAGGTGCTCGTAGATGTCCTTGAGCTTGATGATGGCAATGGCGTCGGTGGTTTTGAAGAGCTCCGTTACTGCATGGGCGAGAACATCGTCGGCCAGGTTCTCGAGCCGGTTCACCTCGATGCAGCGCTCCTCGATGTAGCGCGGGTCCTTGATCGACCGGATCCCCTTCACCGCGCCCTCGAGTTCCGTGGTTGAGAG
>JBFYKS010000311.1:0-7189 GCA_041305785.1 Methanoregula sp.
GATTCTGAGATCAAAATCGCTGATCGATTTTCGTACGAAAAACGGGATCCGATTTAGCGCTCCGTCTGTACTTGGGGCCCTGAAACCGGTTTTCAATCGCGGATCGATTTGAAAATGAAAAATGCTGATCGGTTTTGATCCGGAAATCGCGGATCGATTTCGATCTGAAAATCGATCAGCGATTTTTCCGGAACGGTTTTTGATCGGGATTTTGATCGCGACTGCAATGAAAAAATCGCGGATCGAATTGAGATCAGACTGGCTGCAATCTTAAAACCACTCCTGAACCAACCCACCCCCTTTCATGAGGCTCGTCGCCCCCGTGAAGGGCAGATTACCTGTCCGAAAAGAGGGTACGGTAATCGATCCGCCGGCAGGGGCACCCGGCGGGGGGCGGCGGGGGCATTGCAGTTTTAGGAAAAATGATAGAGAAAAGAAGGGACATTAAATTTTCGCGCTCGAAATCCGGGCAAATGTCGCGGTGAAGATACCGGGCATACCACGGATCTCGTCCATGACGCTCTCGGGCACGTTGTCGTCAACGTTGAGCACCATGATCGCATGCTCGCCGGGGTGGATCCGACCGACCTGCATACCCGCGATGTTGATGTTGTTCTTCCCAAGAATCGTTGATGCGCGGCCGATGACGCCCGGCTTGTCGAGGTGCTTGGATACGATGACATACCCTTCGGGGATCATATCCATCGTGTAGCCACCCACGGCAACAATCCGGCTCCGGCCCTTGAAGAAGACCGAGCCGCTGACAGACTCCTCGCCCTTATCCGTCCTGATCCGGATGGTGATGAGGTTCTTGAATCCCTGCGACTCCTGCGTCACGGTCTCGGAGACGGTAATGCCGCGCTCCCGGGCAATGAAGTCGGCGTTCACGATATTGACCGGCTGCTGGAGGATCGGGTCGAGGAGACCTTTGAGCGCAAGCCGGGTCACAAACTTCATGCTGCCGGCATACGCGGAGAGTTCGCCGCCGTAGATCAGCTCAACGGACGCAAGCCGGCCACCCGCGATCTGGGTGACGAACCGGCCCATCTTCTCGGCAAGCTGCGCATAGGGCTGGAGCACCTCGGCATGCTCGGGCGGGACCATGGGTGCGTTGACCACGTACTTTGCAGATCCGCCTTTGAGAACCTCGATGCACTGCTTTGCAACGGAGACGGCTACATTGAGCTGGGCCTCGACCGTGCTCGCCCCGAGGTGCGGGGTGACGATGACCTGGTCGAGCGTCAGGAGCGGGGACTCGGTCGGGGGCTCTTCCTCGAAGACATCGAGGGCAGCTCCTGCTACCTTGCCGCTCTTGATCGCATCATAGAGCGCCTTCTCGTCGATGATGCCGCCACGGGCGCAGTTGATGATCCGAACGCCGTCCTTCATCGTTGCAATGCTGGTCGCGTTAATGACATGCTTCGTCTCGGCGATCAGGGGGGTGTGGACCGTGATGACATCCGCGACCTTGAAGAGCTCGGCCATGGACATCATCTGGACACCGAGCTGCGATGCCCGTTCCTGCGTGATGAACGGATCGTAGGCAACGCACTTCATATCCATCGCGTTCGCCCGCTTTGCCACCTCGCGGCCGATCCGGCCGAAACCGACAATGCCAAGTGTCTTCTCGTTGAGCTCGACACCCATGAACTTGCTGCGCTTCCACTCCTTCTTCTTGAGGCTCGCATTCGCCTGCGGGATGTTCCGGGCAAGCGACTGCATCATCGCCATGGTGTGTTCGGTTGCCGCAAGGGTGTTTCCTTCCGGCGCATTGGCAACGATGATTCCCTTCCTCGTTGCCGCATCCATATCGATATTGTCCACGCCAACGCCGGCACGCCCGATGAACCGCAGCTTCTTCCCGGCCTCGATCACCTTTGCATTGACATCAGTGCCGCTCCGCACCAGCAGGGCATCATAGTCCCCGATAATCTTACAGAGCTCGTCTTCTGCAAGGCCGGTCCTGACATCCACATCAACGGCCGGCCGCAGGACTGCAAGCCCCTCTTCCGCCAGCGGATCGCTGACGAGCACTCGTGCATTTGCCATAAAAAACCCATACAATATCTGCGCCATACCTAATCAGGGTTATTCTTTTCCCGCAGGAGATCCAGAACGCGTTCCGGTATGCAAAGAGGGGCTTTAGGGCAGACCGTATTCTGGTGCACCGCTGGCGGCCGGTGATAGGTATTATACTTGCGGAGTCGACAGTATAAGTGGTGCGAGCATGAAAGAAGTGCCCAATATTTTATGGCTCGAGGAGATCCGCAAAGAGGATATCATCTCTGTCGGGGGCAAGGGAGCGTCCCTGGGCGAGATGGCATCCATCGGCCTGCCGGTCCCAAAAGCGTTTGTAGTGACCGCCCAGGCATTCCGCAGGTTCCTTGTCGAAACCGGAATCGAACAGACCATCTTTGCTTCTTACCAGAACCTCGATGTCGAGAACAGCGAGGCTCTTGAGAAGGCTGCCGAAGGGGCCAAGAATATGGTCATGAAGGCAAAGATGCCGTCCGCAATCCGGGACGACATCAAGAAAGCCTACAAGAAGATGTCGGCAAAAGATCTCATCGTTGCGGTCCGGTCGAGCGCCACCGCAGAGGATCTTCCCGATGCAAGTTTTGCCGGCCAGCAGGAGACCTACCTCAATATCAGGGGCGATGCCGCGCTGCTCGAATCCGTCCAGAAGTGCTGGGCCTCCCTGTACGGCGCCCGGGCGATCTATTACCGGGCAAAGCAGGGCTTTGACGACCATACCGTCAACATCGCTGTCGTGGTACAGGAACTCGTCCATTCCGAGAAAGCCGGCGTGATGTTCACGTCCCACCCGATCACAGGCGAACCCCGTTCCATCATCGAGGGATCGTGGGGCCTTGGCGAGGCGGTTGTCTCGGGAACCGTATCCCCTGACAACTATGTCTTTGACCAGAGGACCGAGAAGGTGGTGGACACGTTCATCGCCAACAAGAAAGTCGAGATCATCGCCGATGGCGACAATGGCACAAAAGTCGTCGATATCGCAGGCGCACGGCAGGACGAGCAGGTGCTCTCGGATGCCGAGGTGGCAAAACTGGCCATGTACGGCAGGATTGCCGAGGACCACTACGGGATTCCGCAGGACGTTGAGTGGGGCATCGTGGGCCAGACCTTCTATATCCTCCAGTCCCGCCCGATAACAACTATCGGGAACAAGAAAGAAGCACAGGGCATGACCGAGCACAAAACCAGCGCAAAACTGCTCCTCAAGGGCCAGGGGGCAGCCCCGGGCATTGCCTCCGGTAAAGTTGTCATCATCCGCGATGTGAGGGATGTCGGGAAGGTCAGGGAAGGCGACATCCTTGTCACGAAGATGACCAACCCCGACATGGTTCCTGCCATGCGCAAGGTTGCGGCGATCATCACTGACGAGGGTGGGATGACCTGCCATGCGGCAATCGTGAGCCGGGAACTGGGCACCCCCGCGATTGTCGGTACCAGGACCGCAACCAACGTGCTCCGGAACGATCAGGTCGTCACCGCTGATGGCGAGAAGGGGCATGTGTATGAAGGGCTCATCGCCACGGCAGCACCGGCACCGGCAGCGGTTACCGTGCAGGCGGCAGCAGCACCCCTGATCACCGCAACGAGCGTGAAGGTGAATGTCTCCATCCCCGAAGCGGCAAAGAGGGCAGCTGCCACGGGTGCCGACGGTGTCGGGTTACTCAGGATCGAGCACCTCATCCTGGGCCTGAACAAGACCCCCGGCTGGTTCATCGCCAACCGGAAGGAAGAGGAGTTTGTGACCGAGCTCCACGACGGTATCAAGACCGTGCTCGACGCGTTTTCGGGTAAGCCCGTCTGGGTGCGGACCCTCGATGCACCGACCGACGAGTTCCGGAACATGGCCGGTGGCGAGAACGAGCCGCACGAGCACAACCCGATGCTCGGCTGGCGGGGTATCCGCCGCGATCTCGAGACCCCGGACCAGTTCCGGCTGCAGGTTGAAGCCTTCAAGCGCCTCTGGAAAGAGGGGTACGACAACCTTGGTATCATGTTCCCGATGGTCTCCCATCCGGACCAGTTCATTGCGGCAAAGGCGATGATGGCCGCCTGCGGGGTTGACGTCGAGCACGTCACGCTCGGCATCATGATCGAGATCCCGTCAAGCGCCATCATGATCGAGGACTTCATCCACAGCGGGATAAAATTCGCCTCGTTTGGCACCAATGATCTGGTCCAGTACACCCTTGCCATCGACCGGAACAACGAGAACGTGGCCAACATGTACGACCCGCAGCACCCGGCCGTCCTCTCTTTGATCCACAACGCGATCCAGTCCTGCCGGGCCTACAATGTCGAGGTCTCCATCTGCGGTCAGGCCGGTTCCGACCCGAAGATGGCAAAATGGCTTGTCGAGCACGGCATCACGAGCATCTCGGCCAACATTGACGCCATTGCCAAGATCCGCGAAGCGGTTGCCCGCACCGAACAGCGCATTATCCTTGAAGCGGCGAGATCAAAGGATGCTGAATAAGGGCAGGTCTGAAGAGGAACTCTTCACCTTTTTTGCAGAGACGAAGAGCCGGGATCTCGATCACGATTACATCCTCAGCTCCATGTGCACCATCCCCCACAGCGTTGCCGTGCGGGCGCACTGCATGTTCATGGAGACAAACCTCGGGGACCCCGGGCTCTTTTGCGGCACCTTCTCCTTAGAACAACTCCTCGTGAAACGATTCGGCAACCTCTTTCACTGCCCGGACGCCGGCGGTTATGCCACGAGCGGAGGAACGGAGTCCAACATCCAGGCACTCCGGCTGGCAAAGGCGCTCCGGCACGATGTTCTTAAGCCCAATGTCATTGTCCCGGCCTCCGCCCACTTCTCGTTCAAGAAAGCCTGCGACATCCTCGGCCTGTCCATGCAGAAGGCACCGCTGAATGAAGATCACCGGATGGACGCAGGCAGGGCTGCGGAGATGATCGACAACAATACGGTTGCCATGGTCGGGGTTGCCGGCACCACCGAGTACGGGATGGTGGACCCCATCGCCGACCTTGCAACGATTGCAAGCCAGCACGACCTCTTCTTCCACGTGGATGCGGCATTCGGCGGCATGGTCATCCCGTTCCTCGACCGTCCCGTCCCCTTCGACTTTTCCCTCAAGGGGGTCACGACCATTGCCGTCGACCCGCACAAGATGGGCATGAGCACGATTCCGGCCGGCTGCCTCCTCACACGGGATCGGGATGCTCTCAACATTCTCAACATCGACACCCCGTACCTCACGGTGAAACAGGAGTACACCCTGGGCGGCACCCGGCCCGGCGCTCCCGTTGCTGCGGCTCTTGCGGTCATGGACTACCTCGGCTTCGAGGGGATGAAAGCCGTTGTCACCGGGTGTATGAAGAACACAGAACGTCTCATTGCCGGGATGGAGACGCTCGGTATCATGCGGGCGGCAACCCCGGACGTGAACGTCGCGACCTTTGTCTGCAACGAATCGCGGATCCCAAGACCCTGGCGGGTCTCGTGGACGTGCCGCAAGCACCTGCGTATCGTCTGCATGCCGCATGTCCATGCCGACCGGATCGAGGCGTTCCTGTGCGATATCGGAGATTACCATGCTTGACCGACTTGTAGAATCCTTAGAGACCTGCCCCATGGTGAAGCGGGGGGAGTACAACTATTTCATCCACCCGATCACCGATGGCGTACCGATCGTTGACCCCGCCCTCCTCCGTGACGTGGCAGCCGCCATGATCAAGGTGATGGACCTAAACAACGTGGACAAGATCGTGGTTGTCGAAGCCATGGGCATCCACATCGGCTCCGTCCTCTCGACCATGACCGACATCCCGATGACGGTCATGCGCAAGCGGGTGTACAACCTTCCCTGCGAAGTCCCCGTCCACCAGACCACCGGTTACTCGAAAGGCGAGCTGTACCTCAACGGCGTGTACAAGGGCGACCGCGTGGTCATCATCGACGATGTGGTGAGCACGGGGGGCACGATGAAGGCGCTCCTCAAAGCCCTTGAGATCGCCGGGGCTGAAGTCGTGGATGTCTGCATCGCCATCCAGCGCGGGGATCCCGACATCGGCCGGCCCTACAAACCCCTCGTGAAGATCGAGGTGGACGAAAAGGTGCATGTTGTCAAACGCTACATCTGACCTGATAGCGCAGTTGAACGAGCGGGGGGCAAAGAAGGTCGCCCTCCAGTTCCCGGCCGGGCTGAAGCGCAAAGCTGCGGAGTATACCCTTGAACTGAAGGGGGCGGGGTTCGAAGTCATCATTAGCGGCGATCCCTGCTACGGTGCCTGTGACCTTGCTCTCGACACCCTTGAGTATGCCGATGTGCTCATCCATATCGGCCACGCACCGGTTGATAGCCGGGACAGGGTGATCTTCGTGCCGTATGAAGTGGACTTCGATCTCACGGTACTGGAAAGAGCACTCCCGCTCCTGAAAGGAGCTACAACCGGCCTTGTCACCACCGTCCAGCACGCCCACCTCATCCCGGCAATGGAATCATTCCTGAACGAGAAGGGGATCGAGGTCCGGGTTGCAGGCGGCAGCGGGCGTACCCCCCTCCGCGGTCAGGTGCTCGGCTGCTGCTTTACCACGGCACGGGAAACGGGGGCGGACGAGATCCTCTTTGTCGGTACCGGGGTCTTCCACCCGATCGGGATCGCCCTCTCCACGAAAAAAAGGGTTGTGGCGCTCGACCCGCTGGCAGGCACCGTGCAGGAAGTGAATGGCGAGTCTCTGATGCGACAGCGGTTTGCCGTTATCGAGCGGGCGCGGGGTGCAGCAACGGTCGGCATCATCCTCAGCACCAAGTCCGGCCAGAGCCGGCCGGAACTTGCAAACCGGCTTGCCTCCCTCTCGCCCCGGGCGGTTATCGTAACGATGCAGGAGGTGAGCCCGGACGAGCTCCTCAACCTCGGGTTTGCCGCGTACGTGAACACGGCCTGCCCCCGGCTTGCCTACGATGACCAGGTCCGGTTCCCGGTCCCCGTCCTCTCCCCGCAGGAGTTCGAGATCCTCTGTGGGGCACGGGACTGGGAGAATTACGCAATCGACGAGATCCCATGAAACTCAAGAACCTCGAGATGATGCTCCAGCGGCTTTCAGGGTTCACCCGCCCACGGGCATCCCTTGAGCAGTACCAGACTCCCGCCCCGCTCGCTGCCCGGCTCCTGTACCATGCCC
>JBFYKS010000312.1:0-2534 GCA_041305785.1 Methanoregula sp.
CGGTCAGGATAATGAGGATCAGTGGCAGCAGGGAGAACAGCACAATGATCGCCGGCCCGGCCATTGCCCTGAAACGCGGCAGGTCATGGGTCGTTTCCATCGCCACGGTCCACAGGGCCCCGCTCCAGATTACCCCAAGGATCAGCCCGAAGCCAAGGATAGTCGCGACGACTTTCATGACAATTGAGGGCTGCATGCCAGCAATCCAGGGCAGGATTATGCCATTGAGAGAAACAAGAGAGGAAAGCAGGGTCTGCGGGAGGTAGCCGTACCCGCAGTTCTGCAGGGTGGCCGGAAACGATCCGGTTCCGGAAAGGAGCCGGCCGACAACAAAAAGGACTCCTGCTGAAATGAGCCAGAGGGCAAACGGGAGGAGGAGGAAAAAGAGGGTTGCAGACGCCTCCACGTGGAATTTACTGATGTCCCCACCACGGGTAACAGCAACCACCAGCAGCGGTGACAGGTATGTCACAACCCCGCCGATTCCGACAATGACTGCCGGGACAAGCAGGCCCGGGCTCTCCTGGTTTTTCTGTCTGAAAAATATTCGCGGATGAAAAAGGAGATCGGCTGCCTCTTTGATCATAACCGGTTTTTGCAGGCTTTGGATATAACTATTTACAAAATACTTCGCGGTTTATCCAGGATATTTCATTTGTGCGGTGCTGCCGGATTCTTCCCGCTGCGGACGGGCATGAGGCCGGCATCTGCGGCAGGTCACATTCGTTTCCCCGCTTCCGCCAGCCGCTCGTTCAGTTTCCGGATCTGGTCCCGGAGGGCGATCGCCTTCTCGAAGTCGAGGTTCTCCGCCGCGTCCCGCATCTGCTTCTCGAGATCGATCATCACGTTGGGGATCTCGGTCTTTGGCACATGCTTCGTGTCCGTGATCTCGACTTCCTTCTCCTTGACCGGCTTGATGATGGTCTGCGGGGTGATCCCGTGCTTTTTGTTGAACGCCACCTGGAGTTCGCGCCGGCGTCTCGTTTCGGCAATTGCCTGCTTCATCGAGTCGGTCATCCGGTCGGCGTAGAGGACAACCTTTGCGTTCACGTTCCGTGCAGCCCGGCCGATGATCTGGATGAGGCTTCTCGCATCGCGGAGGAAACCCTCCTTGTCGGCATCCAGGATCCCGATGTACCCGACTTCAGGGATGTCGAGACCTTCACGCAGGAGGTTGATCCCGACCAGCACATCGAACTTGCCAAGCCGGAGCTCGCGGATGATCTCGCTCCTCTCCAGCGTCTGGATCTCGGAGTGGAGGTACCGGGTCCGGATCTTTTTGTCAGAAAGGAACTCGGACAATTCCTCGGCAAGTTTCTTGGTCAGGGTGGTGATAAGCACGCGGTCGCCCCGGGCAATGGTTGCCTGCACCTCGCGGATCACGTCATCTGTCTGCCCCTCAATAGGCCGGACCTCGACATTCGGATCGACAAGGCCGGTCGGCCGGATGATCTGTTCGACCGCGGTGCCGGACTTTTTTTGCTCGTACTCGCCCGGCGTTGCGGAGACGAAGATCACGTTGGTCATGTACTGCTCGAACTCGTGGAACCGGAGGGGCCGGTTGTCGTACGCGCTCGGGAGCCGGAAACCGTAGTCGATCAAGGACTTCTTACGCGAGCGGTCTCCGTTATACATCCCGTGGAGCTGCGGGATCATCTGGTGGCTCTCATCGATGATCATCAAAAAATCGTCCGGGAAGTAATCGAGGAGACAATACGGTTTCTCGCCGGCTTTCCGGCCGTCGAAGTGCCGGGAGTAGTTCTCGATCCCCTTGGTTGAGCCGGTCTCGGCTATCATCTCGATATCGTACCGGGTCCGCTGTTCGAGCCGGTGTGCCTCGATCATCCCGAGCGAGGGAAGGACTTCGCCAAGTTCCTGCCGGATGGACTCTATTGCCACATTCCGGGTGCTCTCGGGGGTGACAAAGTGCCGGGCGGGGTACACGTAGAAATATTTCAGTGCCTCCTTCCGGGCCCCGGTGTTCTTGTCCACCTCGCTGATCCGCTCGATCTCGTCACCGAACATCTCGATCCGGATGATGTTGTTGAAGTACCCGGGGATGATGTCGATGGTGTCCCCCTTAACCCGGAACCGGCCCGGCATGAGTTCGAGATCGTTCCTCTGGAAGAGAATGTCGAGGAGCCGGCTCATGATGTCGCTGCGCGGGATCTTCTGGCCGACAGAGAGCTCGAAGCCCATGTTCCGGAAGTTCTCGGGGTTGCCAAGACCGTAGATGCAGGAGACGCTCGCGACCACGATGACGTCCCGCCGGGTGGAGAGCGACGCGGTGGCCGAGAGCCGCATCATCTCGATCTTCGGGTTGATGGCCGAGTCCTTCTCGATGTACTGGTCCTTTGCCGGGATGTAGGACTCGGGCTGGTAGTAATCGTAATAGGAGACGAAGTACTCGACGCGGTTGTTTGGGAAGAAGTCGCAGAACTCAGAAAAGAGCTGGGCGGCGAGCGTCTTGTTATGGGCGAGGACGAGCGTGGGCCTGCCTGCCGCCGCGATCACGTTTGCCATCGTGAAGGTTT
>JBFYKS010000313.1:0-5422 GCA_041305785.1 Methanoregula sp.
ACCTCGACTGGGGATCGTTTGTCCACATGACGCTCCAGATCCCGGAGGGCAATGTCATTGTGGCACCCTATGAAGAGTACCACCTCTGTCTCCTCACCACCCGCACCATCAACATCGGCCACATCCGGCGGATCCTGAGGGATCTCCAGATGACGAGCGACCAGGATTAATACCCTTTTGGTATCCTCTTCACCGGGAGCAGCGCTCTTAAAATGCTTTATGGGAAGAGAGAGTAATTGTATAACCACACCAGAAGAAAAGGATCCTGCCATGAAGATCACCGCCTGCTGTCCCGGCCATATCTCCGGGTATTTCAAACGGGTATCCGTACCCGGACCAGAAGCCAGCGGCAGTATCGGTGCCGGTATAGTAATCGACCCGGGGGTTATGGTGACGGTCATCTCCTCCCCTCGCACATCGATCAACATCTTTCAGAAAACCCCGGGGGGCCGGATGCGCCTGGTTGCGGACCGCTCCCCTCCCCTTGAATCAGCCCTTTTCAAGCTCGGTATCGACGCGAAGATCAACACCGAGTGCACGCTTCCCGTCGGGTCCGGCTTCGGCCTCTCGGCAGCAGCACTCCTTGCCAGCCTGACCGCGGTCAACCGGCTTTTTGATCTCAACATGAGCCCCCATGAGATTGCGCAAATCGCCCATGAGACGGAAGTACAACACCGCACCGGTCTTGGCGATGTGGCTGCCTGCCAGGGCGGCGGCCGGGTGGTGCGGAACGGGGGCGGGATTGACGCAGAGATCCTGCGGAGCTATGATCTTGACAGCGAAATTTTTGCCGTCTCGTTTGGCCCAATCCATACCCCCGCGGTGCTCGGTTCCGCCTCGCAGATGGACTGCGTGTCCCGCGCATTTCCAAAAAAGGAACCCGCAACGGTACAGGAGTTCTTTGCACAGTCCCGGGAATTTGCGTACAGGAGCGGACTTGTTACGCCGGAAGTGGGCCGGGTGCTGTGTGCCTGTGAAGCAGAAGGAGTCGATGCCGCCATGACCATGCTCGGGAACGGCGTCTTTGCTTATGGCGCAAAAGCGCATGCCGTGCTTCGCCAGTTCGGCACGGTGTTCCGGTGCAGGATGGCAACGACCGGTGCCCGCGTAACCGGGGTGGATGCATGATCCCCCCAAATCATCCACGGTACCGCTCGCTGGTGACCCGTGAACGGCTCGCTGCTGCTGCCCGGGAGGGCGTGCTCTCACTGGAAGGGCTGACTGCCCATGGCCGGGGCGAGGCGTTCGACTACCTCATTGGTGAACGAACCACGGAGAGTGCCCTCCTGGCAGAGCGGACCGCTGCTGCCCTCATCCTCTCGGCCCGGCACCCGGTCATCTCGGTCAACGGGAACACGGCAGCTCTTGCAGCAGAGGAGATTGCAGCATTGCAGGCAGCAACCGGAGCTCTTGTTGAAGTGAACCTCTTCCACCGCACGGAAGAGCGCGTCCGGCTCATCGAGGACCTGCTCACCCGTGCAGGGGTCGATGTTTTCAGCGGTCCTGCGGAGCGGCTCCTCCCGCTCTCCCATGACCGGGCATGGTGCCGGCGCGAGGGAATGTTCTTGGCCGATCTCATCCTGGTACCCCTCGAGGACGGGGACCGGTGCGAAGCACTCATGAAGATGAACAAGACCGTGATCGCAATCGACCTCAACCCGCTCTCCCGGACCGCCCGCGCGGCGTCACTCACCATTGTTGACGAACTCACCCGGGCACTCCCGGGGATAACCCGGGCTGCCCGGGAACTGGATGCCAGCGAAAGCGCACGGCTCATTGCACGACTCAACAATCATTATCTTTTGGCAGAGGCAATACGTGAGATGACAACGAGGCTTGCAGCATGTTCTGGATCACCAAGTACCGTCCCGGCTCCTTATCCGACATCGTCGGACAGGATGCCGTGATCCACCACCTCCGATCCTTTGCGCAGTCCAAAACCTGCCCGCACCTCATCCTCTCCGGGCCCCATGGAACCGGAAAAAGTGTTGCCATTGAGTGTTTTTCTCAGGAGCTCTATGGAGAGGAGTGGGAACTCAACACCACGGTCTTCCAGACCGCAGACCTCTTCAGCCAGGGCAAGGCACTGCTTGAACAGGACGAACGCTATGCCCATCTTTACCAGAAGAACCTCTCGCTCATCAACAACTTCAAGCATATCATCCGGTGGTATGCCTCGTTGAAACCATTGAACGCCGCGTATAAACTCATGGTGTTTGAAGATGCCCACACCCTCACCCGCGATGCCCAGCAGGGGCTGCGCCGGATTATGGAGCGGACGAGCGGCACCTGCCGGTTCATCTTCTCGACCACCAACCCGAGTGCACTCATCCCGGCAATCCGTTCCCGGTGTCTCCCGCTCTTCTTTGCGCCGGTGAACACCGATGCCGTTCTCGAACGGCTCCGTTCTATCCGTGAGAATGAGAAAACCGGTCTTCATCCCTGCCCGGATGATGACCTGGAACTGATCGTGCAGGCATCGGC
This sequence comes from Methanoregula sp., assembly GCA_041305785.1. GTDB lineage: Archaea > Halobacteriota > Methanomicrobia > Methanomicrobiales > Methanospirillaceae > Methanoregula. The sequence goes on from JBFYKS010000313.1 coordinate 2,485, forward strand.
AGGTGACCTCCGGCGTGCCATCCTTCTCCTGCAGGGCGCCATGGAGACAGGAAGGTGCACGGATCTCTTTGAGGTCGCCCAGTCCGAGACCGCAACCATAACCGCAGGTGCTCTTGCAATGATCCGGGATGGGGATACCAGTAACGCTATCCGGCGGTTCGAGACCCTGATGATCGATTCCGGGCTCTCGGGAAGTGAAGTGCTGGGAGAGATCCGGTCCGCTGCCAAACGCGAATACAACCATCCGGCCCTCGCGGTGGTTCTTGCCCAGGCAGAGTACCGGATGCTTCATGCCAACAACGAATACATCCAGATCGGCGCACTGGCCACCGGTATCAGGGAGGTTTTTGAATCATGAGTCCCACAAAGACAGAGAAGATACGCAAACATTACGATAACGTTGCCGATACCTACGACACTCACTACGATCACCACCGGGGGAAGAAGTACCATACGCACCTCTCAAACCATCTCATGAAAGCACTTCCAAAAGGGGGAAACCTTCTTGATATCGGCTGCGGGACGGGCCTTTTTGTTGAGAAATACATCCGTAACGGGGGATCGGGGACGGGTATTGACATCAGCGGGAAGATGGTTGCCCGGGCACAGCGGCGGTGCGAGAACTGCGATTTTGTTGTCGGTACCGGCGAGAAACTGCCGTTTGCAGACAATACCTTCAATGCCATCTCCAGTGTCCTGGTCTTCAGTTATGTCAAGGAGCCCGAATCAATGCTGAGCGAAGTATACCGGGTTCTTCAGCCCGGCGGACAGGTGGCGCTCTGCACCCTTGGCAAGAAACTGATTACCCGGGGGATCCCTTCCCTGTACAAGCTCGGCGAGAAGATCAAGATCAAGCACGTTGTGATGAAGGATTTCGGAGAACACTATTACGATGAGAAAGAGATGCAGAACCTTTTCGAGGGTGCCGGATTCTCTGACATCAACGTGAAATGGTGCTCGTTTGCCCACATCGACATGATCGACCCCATCTTCGACTTCGCGACAAAGGTCGAGCCCTTTGTTGAAAAACGGGTACCGCAACTGGCGTATAATATTTTTGTGAGTGCAAAGAAGGACTAAAAAGCGCAGCGACGCGTGAGTTTCGGAATCACCCCCATCACTTCCTGAGACCGGGAAAAAATTTTCGCAAGTACGATTGCAGGAAAACGCGTTCAGGTTTTTATTTGCAATCTATGGGTGAATTCCGGATCTGGATCGATGAGCAATTCTTATTTTCAGACCGATAACCGTTTTTTCCCGAACCATTGCACCCCTGATTGCTATTAAAAACGTCTCCATGATAACCCGGAACGCATTTTTACAACCGAAAAACGGGCTCTATAGGAAACCTAAGAAGTAATGATGGAGGCAAACTGCCCCCATACCCCCCTTAAGATGCCTGCCGCCGACCAAAAAGGGCGCATGTGCGGCGGCTTCAATGAGCAGTATTCTTGATACGGTAATCTGCCCCGCTGTGCCCGTGAGGGGGCCGAATGCAGGGGGCAGGGAACGGCAGCCCCCATTACCCCTGGTAAAACAAAAAAGAATGCCTCTTTACTAATCGGTGTGGGCAACCGGAATCCGGATAAGGAAAAAAAACTCGCCGGCCGCGTCACTTCTTCTCTCTCATCAGCCGCGCAAGCACCCGCTCTTTCTTCTTAATTGCCGCTTCGCTTGCCCGGAGAACGCCCTCTTTCATCTCCTCGAAATCCCGCATCTCCGTATCAACCACTTTCTTGACCGGCGTATACGCGGATTCGCGGAACCGGGGGGTGAAGTCCAACTCTTTTCCATCGGATACCAGCACCGCCTCGGGTTTTCCCTTCTCGACCCGACCAATCTCTTCAATGCCAACACCGGCTGAGCTGACAACCCGGCAGATCCCTTCGGCCGCCTCCCGGGGCGCAACGATGAGGAGGGCATCCAGCGAAACCCCAAGGTAATCGATCTGGAGCTTCTCAAGCATTGCCCGTACGTGCGGTTCGACAAGACTGCTGATCTTCGCATCATCGATGACGATCCGGCACTGCGCCGTCTCGGCCATCTCGTAGATATCGCCCCGGAGCCCGCCATTGGTCACATCAGTCATAGCGTGAATCCCCGTGAAGACCGGACTCTTCATGAGAGCTTCGCAGGTGGTGAGGAAGTTTAAGTTGATGGTCTGCTCGACAACCTCGGGGAACCCTGAGTAGATGCCTGCCGTTGCAATTGTGCCGCCGCCGGCCCCTTCCGTCATGAGGAGGACGTCCCCGACGGAGGTTGCCTTCCGTGCGGTCATGTGCCGGGCAATGCCCACTGCCCCGACGCAACCGGTAAGGCGGTTGCCAAGCACCATGTCGCCCCCGATCCGGAGCGTGGAGCCGGTGACCAGCGGGACGTCCATGGCCTCGCCAACCGTGGTGATGCCGGCTGTGTAATCGAAGATCTTGGCAACATCCCCGTCGTCTGCGACATGGATGTCGGAAAATAACATGATCGGTTTTGCACCCATGACATACACGTCACGGAGCGTTGCCCGGGTCACATGGAACCCTGCAAGGAACGGGAAGTCCGAGAGCCGGGAATGCATCCCGTCCACCGTGCAGATGACATAGTTGTCGCCAACCTTGACCGCACCGGCATCATCCATCTCATCCACGCCAACTGAGGCCGAGGTCTTGCCGATAATCCGGGCGATCTGGCGGTGGGCAAAGAAGTCGCCCTTCCCCCGCGATCCCACCCCGAACTCGCCCATCTTTACCCCGGCCGCATCCAGCGTGAAAAAATCACCGGTAAGATTGCGGGAATTTTTCACTTCCTCGATCACCGCACGGGCAAATGCATTGGCAAACGAGGGACTGATGGTCTTTTTGATACAACGTATCTGATCGGCCAGGTCGTGGCGTATGGTTTCCTCATTTGTGCCGTCCGCAATCCGCGTGCGGAGATCGGAAGAGCA
>JBFYKS010000314.1:0-8709 GCA_041305785.1 Methanoregula sp.
CCAGCACCAGGTTCCTGCCCTGCACCCGGGTGAAGAACCGGATGGTCGTTGCGTTCGCGCCGTGTTCAAGAGTATTTTCTATCAGGTTTGCAAACACCCGCTCGATCAGGTCGTCGCTGAACACTTCGATGTTCTTCACATCCGCTTCTACGGTAATGTTCCCGAGAGGGAGCGTTGTTGCCGCTGCAAGGAACCGTTCCCCGATATCCTTCCACTTAGGCGGGCGGACACCGATGTTCTGGTAGTCCCGCGTGAAATTGATCTGGTGCTGAATTTGGGCGATCACCTTTTCCTGCTGTTCGACAAAATGGAGGAGTTTCTCATTCAGCGGCTCATTTTTGATGAGCTCAAGAGAGAGACGGAGGTTCGTGATGCCATTGAGGATATCGTGCCGGGTGATGCTGGTCAGGAGGACGATCTGCTTGTTGGCATGCCGGAGCGCATCTTCCACCCGTTTGCGTTCGTGAATATCGGCAATCACGCCATGGAACCCGGACCCGGCAGGTTTGTTTGCCAGAATTTTTCCGGATATCTGGACCCAGCGGATGGTTGAATGCATGGTCGTGAGCCGGAACTCGAAGGGTCCGCCAAGACCCTTTCGGATCAGGTCCAGCCCTTTTTCAAAGGGAACCGTATCTTCAGGATAAATAAACTCCTGGAACCGTTTCCCCATCAGGTCGGACGGTGCATAGCCGGTCAGGTTCCGGATAGCCGGACTGACATAGGTTATCAGGTCATTATCATTGAGGGTGAAGATCACTTCCGTGATGTTCTCAACCAGTGCCCGGAATTTGGCTTCAGACTCAACAAGAGCCTTTTCGATCTTCCGGTGCTCGGCAATCCTGCGCTGGAGCTCTGCTTTTTCCGGTGAACCTTCCTTACACTCTTCCAGGGCTTTTGGAATGCTGCCCACATCCGAATCCGTCACATGAGGCAGCTGTTCAAAGATCAGCCCGAGTCCCCGGCCACCTTTCTCAAGAGACAGCGGGATCATCTTTAACCGGAATTTCTCTTCACGATCATTGATCGCAAACATAGCGATATGTACCTGCTCCCTGCCTTCACGGGCTTTGATGAGCAGATCCATGATGGTATGGTCAACATACGGCGCGAGAGGTGATTCATCGATCCGCTCACCGATCATACCTTCGATGTCCAGCGAGAGGAGACTGATGAGAGGATCATTGATCTGCTGGATGACCAGATCATTGCTGAGTACAACAATGCCGTCCTGCCACAGGTTCAAAAAATTCGACATCGGCAGTTTGGGCGAGAGCGTGAAGATCTTGGCCGGCCCCAGGTTCCGCTTCTTTATCTCGCCGGATGCAATCAAAAAGTTGAGGTACTTTGCTGCAGTGGTCCGGTTGATGGAGAGCTGCCGCGATACCTGCTCGATGGTCAGGCCGGCAGGATTCTGGGCGAGCAGATCGGTAATTCTCTTGACTTCCTCTTCGCGCACCATGCAATTACGTCCTTGTGTATACGATGGAATGTATTCACAAGAACCCATTCCTCCGTAAGTATTCATCATTATTGCTCAACAGTATTAAACATTGCTTTTGATGAGTATTGAAAGAAGGTTTAAATATCATTGCTGACGTAAGTCTATGTTACCCTTGACTCTTTGATGAGCAGATATGATGATGATTGTGGTGCATGCTCACAACAGGGACTGGGAACAGCGGGATGCTCCCCCATCCCGTTTGGGGGGATCACCGGTGCCCCGTGCTCCGGTTTGCGGGAAACGGAGAAGTGTGAGTGTGTATGCGATTCGTTGACGATATGAATGTTGGGAAGAAACTGATGGGCGGATTCCTGATAGTCCTGCTCATCCTTGTGGTAGTTGCTGCTCTCGGGTACGTGAACCTGCAGGACGCCGCATCCCGGCAGAATGCATTGTATGCAAAGATGCAGGGGACCGAGAACCTTGCGCTGACCAATGCCGCCCTTGAGAAGATGCGGGGCGACATTTACCGGTATATCGCAGTACCCGCCGATCGGGCGGCTACCAGCGCCTCGCTGGCAGCCCAGCGGGAGATCATCACCCATAACATGGCAGAGTTCCGGACCCGCCCGTTAACCGATGCTGACAAATCCACGCTATCAAAATTTGATGAGGCCTGGACAAGAATGCAGTCCACCTACAAGCAGATCGAGGTTGACACCGATGCCGGCAGCATGGCGGCAGTCGATGCGGCTCTTGCTGCCGGGAGCCCGGCGGTCAGTGCCCGGGCGGAATGCCTGGATGCAGTCAAGACCCTGGTTACCAGTTCGTTCACGCAGGCTGAAGACTTAAACGATGCCACCGATGCCGCAGCAGCATCCGCATCGATGATAATGATCCTTGCAACCATAGTTGCAGTCATTGCCGGCCTCGCAATTGCTATGTTCCTCTCAAAGAGTATCACCGGACCTATCGAACAGGTCCGACAAAATATCAGCGAGATCCACAAGGGTCACCTGACCCGGCGGCTCAACCTTAACCGTAAAGACGAGCTCGGCGAAATGGCCGACACGATGGACCGGTTCTCTGAAGACCTCCAGAAATATGTTATCGGCACCCTGAAGCAGATTGCAGAGGGGGATCTCTCCCGCAACCTCAAAGTCAGGGATGACAAGGATGAGATCGTTCCCGCAATTCTGACGGTACAGGAAGCACTGCGGGGGCTCATTTCGGAAGCCAACATGCTCTCGAAAGCTGCAGTGGAGGGAAAGCTCCAGACCCGCGGGAATGCTGACAAATTCAAAGGCGGCTACAAAGAGATCATCCAGGGGGTGAACGAAACCCTTGAAGCGGTCGTTGTTCCGGTCAACGAGGCAATGAACGTGTCGAATGAATATGCACAGGGGAACTTTACGGCACGGTTTGATGAGAATATCACCGTGAAGGGAGACTTTGTGAAATTCAAGGGCGCACTCAACAACATCGGCATTGAGGTTGCAAAGTCGATGACCGTTGTGAACCAGCAGGTCGGAGATTTGGCCGCAAGTGCCGAGGAAGCCAATGCAAGTGTGGAGGAAGTCTCGGCGGGCTCCGCCCAGGTGGCAAAGAATGCAAGCGGCGTATCCGTCAATGCGGAGAAAGCAACCCTGGGGGTTGAGCAGGTACAGAAGGCAATGGAAGACCTCTCCCGCACCATCCAGGATGTTGCCACCAAATCCGAACTCGTGGCAAAGATTGTCCAGGACACCACAACGTTCTCCAGAGAGGGCATGGAACTTGCAAAAAAAACCGAGCAGGGCATGATCGGGATCACCAAATCCTCAAATGACGTGAACCAGATCATCGGCGAGATCAAGGACCAGATGGACAAGATCTCCGAGATTGTCAACCTGATCACCGATCTTGCGAACCAGACCAACCTGCTGGCACTCAATGCTGCAATAGAAGCGGCCCGGGCCGGCGATGCAGGACGCGGGTTTGCCGTTGTCGCAACCGAAGTCAAATCGCTTGCCGTTGAATCAAGGGCTTCAGCCGAACGGATTTCGGAGATGATCGATAGCCTCCAGAAAAAGACCGAAAATGCGGTGGATGCAGTCACGGCATCCAATACCGGCGTCCGGGAAGGCAGCGAAGCCTTGCAGGAGACGCTCTCCAGTTTCTCAAAGATCGTAACGGCTATCGACAAGATCAGCCAGAACGTGAGCGAGGTTGCAGCGGCAGCAGAAGAGCAGGCAGCATCCGTCGAGGAAGTGACGGCAAGTGTCAATGAAGTTGGCGGGCTCATGCAGAGCACGACAAGGGAGGCAACCGATGCCGCCGCGGCAAGTGAGGAGTCGAGCGCTGCAATCGACCAGATCACCAAAGTGGTAGCGAACGTCAACACCATTGTGGACAGGGTGACAAAGGAAGTCTCGCGGTTCAGGTGCTAAAAAAGGTTTGAGGTGTTTTTATGGCAAAGTCAGCAAGTGAAAAAGATGAGAAGCGAACTCCCGCAGGAACCGTAAAAACTGAAGAACAGGCAGCACCTGCGGGATACGAACGCCAGTCCACAAACCTCCAGGTTGTCGAGTTTCTCCTCGGAAAAGAGAACTATGCTGTCGATCTCTTCGATGTCCGGGAGGTGGTGGAGTATACCACCATCACCCAGCTTCCCAACACGCCGTCCTACATGAAAGGGATCATCGACCTGCGGGGGGAGATCACGACTATCATCGATCTCAAGGAACGGCTCAACATCCTTGAGAAGTCCAGCCAGCCGGTCGAGAACAGCAGGATCATTGTTCTTGACGAGAAGATAACCAAAGCCAAGACGGGAATCCTGGTTGATGATGTGCTCGCCGTATCAACGTTCGAGCGCGGAGACATCGATTCAACTTCTGCTTCCGGCGGGCGCGAAGACGCCGCCATTCTCGGCATCATCAAAAAGAAGATCAAAGAAAAGGAGCACGAAAGGAACGAGCTCATCATCTGGATTGATATCCGCCACCTCCTGGTGGACATCGGTCAGGTATGAACATTGGGAGAAATTTTCCGGTTCGCTTATCCAATGCAAAAAAAGGTGAAAAAATGACTGAATTAACCGAACGATTCAACCGTATGAAGATTGGGACCAAGATCCTGATCATCTGCCTGTTCCTTGTCATCGTACCCACCCTCCTTCTCGGAAGCGTGGCGTACATCACGGCAAGCGCTGCAATTAACGACCAGCTGGACATGACCCTGAATACCCAGGTGAACGATATCCGTGGCATGACCTCCAATTCGTATGACCTGTCCAAAACCAAACTGGACAGCGACTTAAACCTGCTGCGGAACCGGTATACCGCTTACGGCGCCCCCTCAATCTCAGGTGACAAGATTGCCTATGGCAGCCAGGTAGTCAATGACAACTTTCAGGTCGTGGATTCCATTGAATCCGATATGGGAAGCAAGGCAACCGTCTTCCAGAAGATCGGAAACCAGGCGATCCGCGTCTCCACCAATGTTATCGGTACTGATGGGAAGCGAGCAGTTGGTACACCGGTGTCGGATGCTGTGTATGAGGCGGTCATCAACAAGGGCCAGACCTATTACGGCACCGCAGATGTGGTTGGGAAGAAGATGGTTGTGGCCTATGAACCCATCAAGAACGCCCGGGGCGAGATCATCGGTATCCTGTTCGTCGGGGTTCCCGAAGACAATGTCTATGGTCCGTTGAAAACCCAGATTCTTGACACCAAACTGGGTGACAACGGGTATCTCTATGTCCTGAACAGCAAGGGCGATCTGCTCATCCACCCGACATCCCAGGGAACAAACCTTGGAAACGAGGCCTTCATCAAGGAGATGATCGCAAACAAGGACGCGGTCAGGGACAGCACCCGGCGCATGACCTACATCTGGGAGGGGAAGGAAGCCGTTGCGTATTACACGTACTTCGCACCCCTTGACTGGATCGTTGCTGCACGGGTCAATCCCGCAGACTTTTCCGGGCCGGTCGATAACCTGAGGAACTGGATCATCATCATCCTTGTCATAAGTATCGGTGCCGGTGCATTCATCGCGCTCCGGTTCGGCAACTCGATTGCCCGCCGGATGGGCGACCTGGTCGAACTTGGCCGTAAGGTGATGATCGGCGACTTTTCCGGAGCTGCCATGGAGATCGACAAGAACGACCGGATGGTGAGCGGCGGTGACGAGATCGGCGAAGTCTCGGAAGCGTTCACGGGCGTTGTCAACAACATCCAGTTGTTCAGCGACGAGATCACGTCCATCAGCAACAATGCCGTCCAGGGCAAACTGACCGCCCGTGGCGATGCCACTAAGTTCCAGGGCGGTTACTCCATGATGATCCAGGGACTCAACAACACCATCAACGCGGTTGTCGGTCACCTTGACGCTATCCCGGTTCCGGCATTTGTGATCAGCAAGGATTTCACCATCCTCTATGCCAACAAGGCTTCGGCCACGATGGCCGGCTCAAATCCGGCTGATATGGTCGGGAAGAAATGTTACGACCACTTCAAGACCGGCGAATGCCGCACGCCCAAGTGTGCCTCAGGCCAGTGCATGATGTCCGGCAGGATGGCATCCTCCGAGACTCAGGCAAACCCGAAGGGCAAGCAGTACGATATCGCATACTCGGGTGTCCCGATCCTCGATGCCAGTGGCAATGCAATCGGCGCCATGGAGTTCTTCACGGACTTAACCGACATCCGCGAGGCTGCACGGCAGGCACAGAAGAAGATCGACGATGCGCTTAAGTTCATCAACGGCGAGATGGGCAAGATCCAGGGCGGAACCGAACAGGCCAATGCCAATGTTGAGGAGGTCTCGGCGGGCGCAGGCCAGGTTGCCAAGAACGCAACCGCGGTCAGCGTGAATGTCGAGAAGTCGCTTGAAGCCGTCAACCAGGTCCAGAGCGCCATGGAAGACCTCTCGCGCACCATCCAGGACGTTGCCACCCGTGCGGAAGCCACTGCCAAGATCGTCCACGATACCTCGGATTTCAGCCGCGAAGGCATGGATCTCGCCCGGAAGACCGAGCAGGGCATGCAGGGCATCACCAAATCCTCAAATGACGTGAACCATATCATCGGAGATATCAAAGGACAGATGGACAAGATCTCCGAGATCGTGGACCTCATCACCGACCTTGCAAACCAGACCAACCTGCTGGCACTCAACGCTGCGATTGAAGCAGCCCGTGCCGGTGATGCAGGACGCGGGTTTGCCGTGGTTGCCTCCGAAGTGAAATCACTCGCCGTTGAGTCGCGTGCATCGGCCGAACGGATCTCGGACATGATCGAGAACCTCCAGATCCAGACCAACAATGCCGTAGAAGCGGTCACCGCATCCAATACCGGTGTGAAAGAAGGAAGTGCGGCTCTTGAGAACACGATTGCAAGTTTCACACGGATCGCCGACTCCATTGACCAGATCTCCCGTAATATCGGCGATGTTGCTTCTGCCACTGAAGAGCAGGCAGCATCCGTAGAAGAGATCACCGCAAGCGTGAACGAAGTGAACGGGCTCATGCAGAACACCGCACGGGAATCCACTGATGCTGCGGCTGCAAGCGAAGAGTCCTCCGCTGCCATCGAGCAGATCAGCAAGGTTATCGGCAACGTCACCGAAGTTGTCGAGAGCGTCAAAAAAGAGATCAACAACTTCAAGTAACACAGAAGGACTGACACGCATGACAACCGAGACAAAAGAGGTGAAGAATACCCCGGCATCTTCCCCGGGGGGCCCCCCCCATTCCCAAAATGGGACCGGGGTAAAAACTTCGCAAAAGACCTTCCAGGTGCTCGAGTTCCTCCTCGGAAAAGAGCATTTTGCCATCGACCTGTTCGATGTCCGCGAGGTGGTGGAATATACCCCCATCACCCAGTTGCCCAACACCGCATCCTACATGAAAGGCATCATCGATCTCCGGGGAGAGATCACCACCATCATCGACCTCAAAGACCGCCTGCACATCCCGGCAGACAAAAGCCAGAAGGACGAGGACGGCCGTTTCATTGTTCTCGATGAGAAACTGACCGGGGTGAAGACCGGTATCCTTGTTGACGATGTCCTGGCGGTCTCCACCTTTGAGGAAGGTGATGTTGATGCCGCCTCTACCGCAGGCGCCGGTGATGACGAGGCTATCCTTGGCATCATCAAGAAGAAGATCAAAGACCGGGACAATGAAGTGAGCGAACTGGTCATCTGGATCGATGTCCGGCAGATCCTCAGTATCATGGAGAAGAAAGGATAACAAACAGGCTTTGGGGTAGGGAGATATCTCCCTAATCCCCCCGGAACCATCACTCATATCCCGCAAAAATTAAAAAAAAAAGACTCCACCACACATCCAAAAAATCACCAGGTTTGATATAATGCAACAAATCGACAACATCCCTCTTGGAAAAAAGATCCTCGGATCCTATCTTATCTTAGCAGCGATCTTTGCAATCGTAACGTTCATGGGCTATACCTGTATGACCACCACAGGAACTTCGGGTTCTGGTCTTGTACCATTCCTCATCCTTGGCGGCGTGGGAATACTCGGGTCAATTGTCATGGGATTCGTCTTAACCGAAAGTATTGCCCGTCCGGTCCGGCTGATCTCCGCCAACATCCGCGAGATTCACCTCGGGCATCTTAGCGAGCGGATCAATCTTGACCGCACGGACGAGATCGGCCAGATGGCTGATGAAATGGACAAATTCTCTAACGATCTCCAGAAATACGTCATCGGCACCATGAAGATGATCGCTGAAGGGGATTTGAGCCGCGATCTCAAGGCCCGCGATCCCAAAGACGAGATCGTCCCGGCGCTCATTAAAATGACCGACACGTTACGGGCACTCATCGCAGAATCCAACAAGCTCTCCATTGCCGCAGTTGAAGGTAAACTCTCCGTTCGCGGGGATGCTGACAAGTTCAAAGGCGGATACTGGGAGATCATTGCCGGCATCAACAAGACCTTCGAGAACGTAGTCATCCCCTTAAACGAGGGCATGCGGATCTCGGGAGAGTATGCAGCCGGTAACTTTACGGCACGCTTTGATGAGAAGATCAAGATGCGGGGAGATTTCAAAACGTTCCGTGACTCGCTCAACCGGGTCGGGACCGATATCTCCGCATCGATGCTCTCCATCAACCAGCAGGTTACCAACCTTGCCGCAAACACTGAGGAGGCAAATGCCAGCATCCAGGAAGTCTCTGCCGGTTCCAACCAGTGCGCGATCAATGCATCGTCGGTCAGCGAGAATGCCGAGAAGACCACCAAGGGAATG